>CAZJRY010000132.1:0-6091 GCA_964548625.1 uncultured Mediterraneibacter sp. | reverse complement strand
CGGTATGACAAAAAATATGAACGTCAATTTGATAAGATCAATACAAGGCTGGATGTGCTGGAACAGCTATACCGTTCGGCAAAGACCGAAGCGGATACGATTGAAATTCTGATAAAAACAACGGCAGATCATGACCGGAGAATTACTCATCTGGAAAAGATGATGGCATGAGCCGGACTGAGATATAAGGAGCGTGATAAAGATGATCACAGTAAACGCAATGGGCGATATCTGCCCGATCCCGGTGGTAAAGACGAAAAAAGCACTTGGAGAACTGAACGGACCGGGGGAGATTGAAGTTCTGGTGGACAACGAAACCGCAGTAAAGAACGTGACAAAGATGGCGAAGAGTTCCGGTGCTTCCGCGGAGTCAGAGCAGATCGGAGAAAAACAGTACCGTGTGCTGATCACGGTGGGAGAAGCAGCGGCAGTGAAGCTTAAGGGCGCGCACGGATCAGACGCGCAGCCGCAGGATCAACCGGATGCGGCCGCAGGGTGCAGGACATGCGCAGGCACCGTGGTGGCAGTCGGATCTGACCGGATGGGAGAAGGAAGCGAAGAGCTGGGGCATATCCTTATGAAGAGCTTTCTGTTCGCGCTGACCCAGCTGGATGACCTGCCGGACAAGATGCTTTTCTATAACGGCGGGGCGAAGATCACCACTGAGGGATCCGAGAGCCTTGAAGATCTGAAGGCCCTTGAGGAACAGGGAGTTGAGATCATGACATGCGGGACCTGCCTTGATTATTACGGGATCAAAGACAAGCTTGCCATCGGCAGCGTGACAAATATGTACAGTATCGTCGAAACTCTGCAGGGCGCGGTGAACGTGATCCGCCCATAGAAAAATTTCCGCTGTTTATGGCGGATTCGGGTTACTGTAACAGTAAACAGTTTCAGGATCACACGATGGGAGGTGCGGAAACTATGAAAGAAAAAATCCGTCTGACACAGTTCGCAAAACACGGGGGATGCGCGGCAAAGATCGGGCCGGATACGCTTTCCCGCGTACTCGGACGGCTGCCGGAGTTCAGCGATCCGGATCTGATCGTCGGATTTGAGACTTCGGATGACGCGGCGGTATATAAGATCACGGATGATGTGGCGGTCATCCAGACCCTTGACTTTTTCACGCCGGTGGTGGATGATCCCTATACGTTCGGCCAGGTGGCTGCCACAAATGCGCTGAGTGATGTATACGCCATGGGAGGCGAGCCGAAGATCGCACTGAATATCGTATGTTTTCCGGGAGATCTTGACCCGGATATTTTGGGAGAGATATTGAGAGGCGGCGCGGACAAGGTGAGAGAAGCGGGAGCCGTCCTTGTGGGAGGTCATTCGATCCAGGACGACGTGCCGAAATACGGACTGTCTGTGGCGGGATTTGTGCGTCCGGATCGTGTGTATAAGAACTTCGGATGCAGGACAGGAGATGTGCTGATCCTTACAAAACAGCTTGGCAGCGGGATCATCAATACGGCGGTAAAAGCACAGATGGCGTCGCCGGAGTCAGAACGGGAAGTGATCCGTGTTATGACCACATTGAACAAGAAAGCGAAGGAAACAGCGGCAGGCTTTACCGTGCATGCATGTACGGATGTGACCGGTTTCGGCCTGCTGGGACACTGCGCGGAGATGGCGGACGCCGGTAAAGCGGTGATCGAGCTCGGAGTAGAGGGAATTGCTTTTATGCATGGCGCTGAAGAATATGCCGGGATGGGACTCATCCCGGGCGGAGCATACAGGAATCAGGAGCATGTAAGCCATCTTTTGGATGCAGGCGGCGTGGCGGAGGTGTATGTGGATCTGCTCAGCGATCCGCAGACTTCGGGCGGACTGTTGTTTGCTGTGCCGGAAGACGAGGCAGAGCGCATGGTACGGGCATTTGAACAGGCGGATCTCGGGACAGAAGTCTCAGTTGTCGGAAGAGTGATCGAGAGCGGTGCGGACAAGCCGTGCATCCGGCTGTGTGATAAGGCGGAAATGCGATGAATCTGAAACAATTGGAAGCCTTTGTGCGGGTGGCGGAGACAAAGAGTTTTTCGACAGCGGCAAAGGTGCTTTTTCTCACACAGCCTACGGTCAGCGCCCATATCGCGTCGCTTGAGCGGGAACTCAATACCTGTCTGCTGATCCGGAATACGAAAGGAGTCGCTCTGTCAGAGCCGGGGAAAGAGCTGTACGCCTACGCGGAACAGATGCTGGAACTGGAACAGAAGATACGCGGGCGGTTCGGGCTCGCGGGCAGACCGCCCGGCAGTGTGCTCAGGATCGCGGCTTCCACAATCCCTTCCCAGTACCTTCTGCCGGATATCATGTCACGGTTCCGAAAGGAGTATCCGGAAGAACAGCTGAAGCTTTTTGAGACGGACAGCAGCGGTGTGGTAGAGATGATACTGTCACATAAGGCGGATGTGGGGTTTACCGGTACTGTGCTTGAGAAGGGGAACTGTACATATATTCCGTTTTATCAGGATGAACTTGTCGTCCTTACGCCCTCGACGGAAAGATACAGGGCAAGAAAAGATGCCGGCATCGCGTCATGGATACTGGAGGAGCCGGTTATTTTAAGAGAAGAGGGATCAGGCACACGAAAAGAGGCGCTCAGACTCCTGACGGAGATGGGAGTTGACATCTCTAAACTGAATATAGCGGCAATAATGGAAAACCAGGAGACGATCAAGCGCTCGGTGGGCAGCGGCATGGGAATATCCATTCTCTCGAAGCTGGCCGCGAAAGAAGAAACAGACAGCGGAAAGCTGCTGGAGTTTCCGCTCGGCGAGACGGGCGGAAAAAGGAATATCAACGTTGTCTATGACGCGGGATATCCGAGCCTTCCGGCAGCAGATAAATTCATAAAAACAGTAAAGCAGATGTATCTGTAAAGGTGCATTTTGACCGGTCGATCAGAAGTATATTGTGAAAGTTCACCGCTTATAGATATTATCTATAAGCGGCGTTTTTTTATTCTTGTTTTCGATTAGACGTAATTCGGAAACAACCCTATACTTAAAGTATACATCGCGTAAAAAGGAGTGAAACATCTATGATCTATATGGATAACGCGGCCACTACATTACATAAGCCGGACGCTGTAAAAGCGGCCGTCCTCGCCGCGTTTGATACGATGGGAAACGCCGGCAGGGGGGCGTCAGAGCCGGCTCTGGATGCTTCGAGAGTGATCTATGCCACAAGGGAAAAGCTCGCGCGTTTTTTCAATGCGGAATCAGCATCCCGTATTGTATTTACCGCAAATTCGACAGAGAGCCTCAATATAGCCATAAAGGGTCTGTTCTGTCCCGGAGACCATGTGATCACGACTGTACTGGAACATAATTCTGTTTTGCGTCCCCTGTACGAATGCCGGGAACATGGAGTAGAAGTTTCTGTCCTTGCATGCGATGAAAAGGGAAATATCTCATATGACGAGATGGAGCGCGCGGTGAAGGGCAATACAAAAGCAGTCGTATGCACGCACGCGTCGAATCTGACGGGCAACATGATCGATCTGGACAGAGTGGGAGAGATCACGAAGAAACACGGGCTGCTCCTTGTCGTGGACGCATCGCAGACTGCGGGCGCATGGCCCATTGATGTTCGGCAGACAGGGATCGATGTACTCTGCTTTACCGGACACAAAGGCATGCTCGGCCCACAGGGGACCGGAGGAATGTATGTGAGGACAGACGTCAGGATCCGTCCCCTTCTTTCCGGAGGAAGCGGGATTGATACCTATAACCCGCATCATCCGTCCCGGATGCCGACGGCTCTGGAAGCCGGGACGCTGAACGGACACGGGATCGCGGGGCTCGGAGCGGCAGTCTCGTATCTGGAAGAGACCGGGCTGGATGTGGTCCGGGAGAAAGAACAGTCTTTGATGCGGCGTTTTTATGAGGGGATTTCCCGTATACCCGGTATTAAAGTATATGGCGATTTCAGCACACGGAAACGTGCGGCTATCGTATCGTTTAATATCGGGGACTATGACTCTTCGGAAGTCAGCGACGAGCTGAACATGGAGTACGGGATCGTGACACGTCCGGGCGCCCACTGTGCGCCGCTCATGCACAGAGCGCTGGGGACCGTGGAACAGGGAGCCGTCAGGTTCAGCTTTTCCCACTACAACACGGAAGAAGAGACAGACGCCGCAATACAGGCGGTGGAAGAACTGGCACGGGAATGATAATACGTGCAGGAAGAAAAACGGCATGGGAATGGGAAACTGTGCCGGAGATAAGCAGGAGGGAAAAACATGAATTTATCTGATTCAAAGAAGAAACTCGCGCTGGCAGGCGTCGTCTGCGGAATTGTAGCGGCGTGTCTGGCGTATTTCGGAAATCCGGCAAACATGGCATTCTGTATCGCGTGTTTTATCCGTGATACGGCAGGGTCTCTGGGGCTGCATTCCACAGAGACCGTACAGTATGCGAGACCGGAGATCATCGGCCTTGTACTGGGGTCATTTATTATTTCCGCGGCAACAAAGGAGTACCGCTCCACAGCGGGATCATCGCCTATGGTGCGCTTCGTTCTCGGCATGATCCTCGTCATCGCTTCTCTTGTATTTCTGGGATGCCCGCTCCGCATGATCATCCGTATGTCCGCGGGAGACCTGAACGCATGGGTAGCGCTGATCGGCTTCATTCTCGGAGTGGGGACAGGCGTTATCGCGCTTAAGAAGGGATTCAGCCTTGGCCGCGCGCATCTGACTAACCGTATGAGCGGCGGCGTTCTGCCGGTACTGATGCTGGGAATCCTTGTGCTGGCTCTTGCGACCACTCTGTTAAAGAGCAGCCAAAGCGGTCCGGGAAGCATGCACGCGCCGATCATTCTTTCTCTGATCGGAGGACTGGCCTTTGGAGTGTTCGCGCAGAAGTCGAGGATGTGTTTCGCGGGAAGCATCCGTGACGTGATACTGATGAGAAATTTTGATCTGCTGACGATTATCGGAAGCTTTTTCGTTGTCATGCTGATCTATAATATCGCTACAGGCAATTTTACGCTTGCATTCGATACGCCGGGTGTGATCGCTCACTCTGAACATCTCTGGAATATCCTTGGTATGTATGCGGTAGGATTTGCCGCGGTGCTTGCAGGCGGCTGCCCGCTGCGCCAGCTCATTCTGGCGGGTCAGGGATCGTCCGATTCCGCCATGACCGTGATCGGCATGTTTGTCGGAGCGGCGCTGGCTCACAATCTGGGGCTTGCGGCGAGCGCAACATCTGTTGACGCGGAGACTCAGGAAGTGGTAGCGGGAAGCGTGCCGCTGAATGGAAAAGTGGCGGTCATTATCTGCATTGCGGCATGTTTTGTGATCGGATTTTTCAATAAGAGAAGCGAAAATAAATGAACTGTTGTAACAGTTCAGCCATGAGCTGAGCGCCTGTACATGAGGGAAACAGCGGCGCAGCCGCAGTAAGCACGTTAGTGCGGTCTTCCGAATGGCGCGGGCTGAACTCGACCAATTGGAAATAATAAGCAGTAAAGAGAAAGAAGGGACAAGGATGAAAGAAGTAGATGCAAGAGGACTTTCCTGTCCGGAGCCGATGATGCTCACGGAGGAAGCGGTCAAAAGTGAAAAAGGGGATATAAGAATCCTTGTGACAGAACCGCACCAGAGGATGAATGTGGAGAAATGCGCGAGGGATCACGGAAGAGAGTATACGTCGACGGAGACTGAAGACGGATTTGCGGTTGTGATCGGGCCGCAGAAATAAAGCATATGAGAAAGAAAGAGTTAAAACTTGTGATCACATTTCACACGACCGCGGACGCAATGGCTATGGAAAAAGCCTGCCGGGAACTGGGGGTTCCGGGCAGGCTGATCCCCGTGCCGAGAGAGATATCCGCAGGGTGCGGGCTTGCGTGGTGCGCGCCGCTCCCCGAGAGGGACCGGCTTTCCGGCGTGATCAGGGAACACGGGATCGGGCAGGAGGAGCTGCACGAATGCATGCTTTGACCGCGTCGGCGCGGTGAGAGCGCATGCGGAACGGAGAGCTGGAGTGAACGGTTATAACCATTTGTTTATCACATTTACAACACAGAACTTTCACACAACGTTGCTACCCTTTTAGACGTGTTTAAATATATA
>CAZJRY010000131.1:0-6115 GCA_964548625.1 uncultured Mediterraneibacter sp. | reverse complement strand
CACATGGCTCGTATTGCAGGTGTAGACTTACCAAGAGACAAACGTGTAGAAATCGGTCTGACTTATATCTACGGGATCGGTAGAACAAGCTCAAACCGTATCTTAGCGGAGGCAGGAGTGAATCCTGATACTCGCGTAAGAGATCTTACTAGTGAAGAAGTAAAGAAGATCAGTGCAGTGATCGATGAGACTCAGGTTGTAGAAGGTGATCTCAGAAGAGAGATCCAGCTCAACATCAAGAGACTCAAAGAGATCGGATGCTACCGTGGAATCCGTCACAGAAAAGGACTTCCGGTACGCGGTCAGAAGACAAAGACAAACGCAAGAACTTGCAAAGGTCCGAAGAGAACTGTGGCAAATAAGAAAAAATAAGCTGAAAGCAGCTTAATCCAGAGAAATAAGAAAGTAGGTTAGTTTAAATGGCAAAGAAAGTTGCGAAAAAAGTAACAAAAAAACGTGTCAAGAAAAACGTTGAACGAGGACAGGCACACATCCAGTCATCTTTTAATAATACGATCGTTACATTAACAGATACACAGGGAAATGCTCTTTCATGGGCAAGCGCGGGCGGCCTGGGATTCAGAGGTTCAAGGAAATCTACTCCGTATGCAGCGCAGATGGCAGCTGAGACAGCAGCTAAGGCAGCATTGGTACATGGTCTTAAATCAGTAGATGTCTTTGTAAAAGGCCCGGGATCAGGAAGAGAGGCAGCAATCCGTGCGCTTCAGGCATGTGGTATCGACGTAGTCAGCATCAAAGATGTGACTCCGGTTCCGCACAACGGATGCCGTCCGCCGAAACGCAGAAGAGTCTAATCTCAGTGAGAATGTGATCTGGTATAAATACAAAAGCAACTAAAGCAGCGGGTATCCGCTGATATGTATAAAATTAGGAGGATAGACATGGCAGTAAACAGAGTTCCTGTTCTTAAAAGATGCCGTTCATTAGGCATGGATCCGATTTACCTCGGAATCAGTAAGAAATCTAACAGACAGCTGAAGAGATCAAACAGAAAAATGAGTGAGTACGGTCTCCAGCTTCGTGAGAAACAGAAAGCAAAATTCATCTACGGCGTACTTGAGAAACCGTTCAGAAATTACTATGCAAAGGCAAAACAGATGGAAGGCATGACAGGTGAAAACCTGATGAGACTTCTTGAGTCCAGACTGGACAATGTTATGTTCCGCATGGGATTCGCAAGAACAAGAAAAGAAGCGAGACAGATCGTCGACCACAAGCATGTTCTCGTAAACGGCAGGCAGGTAAACATTCCGTCTTACCTTGTAAAAGCCGGAGATGTAATCTCTATTAAAGAAAACAAGAAAGGCTCACAGAGATACAAAGATATTCTCGAAGTGACAGGCGGAAATCTGATTCCGGACTGGCTTGAAGTTGATTCAGAGAATCTGACAGGTACAGTAAAAGAACTTCCGAACAGAGAAGCGATCGATGTTCCTGTAGACGAGATGCTGATCGTCGAGCTGTATTCTAAGTAATATCGGCTGCAACAGCGTACCCCTTCAACATTTTATAACCCATAAGGAGGGTCTGTGTAGTGTTTGATTTTAATAAACCGAATATTGAAATTACGGATGTTTCAGATGATAAAAAGTATGGAAGGTTTGTCGTTGAACCGCTTGAGAGAGGTTACGGAACGACGCTTGGAAACTCTCTGAGAAGGATCATGCTTTCTTCTCTTCCCGGAGCTGCCATCAGTTCCGTAAAGATCGACGGTGTGCTTCACGAGTTCAGCTCCATCCCGGGAGTGAAGGAAGATGTGACTGAGATTATCATGAATCTGAAATCCCTGGCGATCAAAAACACTTCCGAGTCAGATGAGGCCAAGACAGCTTATATCGAGTTCGAGGGCGAGGGTGTTGTTACAGGCGCTGATATTCAGGTCGATTCCGATATCGAGATCGTCAACCCGGATCAGGTCATCGCTACATTGAGCGGCGGAAAAGACTGCAAACTGTACATGGAGCTTACTATTACAAAAGGCAGAGGATATGTGAGCGCGGACAAGAACAAGACAGAGGACATGCCGATCGGCGTGATTCCGATCGATGCCATCTATACACCGGTTGACCGTGTAAATCTCACGGTAGAGAATACCCGCGTCGGGCAGATCACGGATTATGATAAGCTGACACTCGATGTATGGACAAAGGGAACAATGCTTCCGGATGAGGCTGTCAGCCTTGCCGCGAAAGTACTGAACGAGCATCTGAAACTTTTTGTCGATCTTTCCGAAGTTGCTCAGGCGGCGGAAGTAATGATCGAGAAAGAGGATGATGAGAAAGAGAAAGTCCTCGAGATGAGTATCGATGAGCTTGAACTTTCCGTACGTTCTTATAATTGTCTGAAAAGAGCCGGAATCAATACCGTGGAAGAGCTTACAAACAAGACTCCCGAGGATATGATGAAAGTCCGCAATCTCGGACGGAAATCCCTTGAGGAAGTTCTTGCGAAACTCAAAGAGCTCAATCTGGAGCTTAATCAGAGTGAAGAATAATAAATCTCTGCCGGTAAGCCCGAAGAGCGCGGCAGGGGCATTTGATTAATAAGCCCGAAGATGCATAACCAAATGTGAAATTCCGATTCAGCCATGTATTGGCCGGGAGCAGAAGCCATGCCTGCATGGATTTGCGGGCGGACATATACATGGAATGGCGCGCCTGAACGGAAGAATGGAGGAGGAATAATAAAAATGGCAAAGTATAGAAAACTCGGCAGAACATCAAGCCAGAGAAAAGCGTTGATCAGAAATCAGGTAACTGCTCTGCTCAACAACGGAAAGATCATTACAACAGAGGCCAAAGCGAAAGAAATCCGCAAAGTTGCCGAGAAACTTATCGCAATGGCAGTAAAAGAAAAAGATAACTTCGATGAGGTAACTGTAAAAGCCAAGGTTGCCCGCAAAGACAAAGACGGCAAGAGAGTGAAAGAAGTTATTGACGGAAAGAAAGTAACTGTTTACGATGAAGTGGAGAAGAAGATCAAAAAGGATCAGCCGAGCCGTCTTCACGCAAGACGTGAGATGCTGAAAGTTCTCTGCCCGGTCAAAGAGGTCCCCTCAAAAGCTCCGGGGAAAAAGGCAGGCACAAAGAACATTGACATAGCAGAAAAACTTTTTACGGAGATTGCGCCGAAATACGAGGACCGCAACGGCGGTTACACAAGGATCATCAAGATCGGACAGCGTAAAGGCGACGCTGCTATGGAAGTTCTGATCGAGCTTGTATAGTTGAATATCTTATAGAGTGACATACAGTTCGGCTCTGCGGAGTAAGCAGACCGGACTGTTTGTTTATTGCCGGCCGAAAAAGCGTTAAATCTGTATTCTATGACTGACGATACAGATTTAACGCTTTTTAGTCTGAAATAAGATAAGTCAGGAACTGACCGTTAAGTCTCCGGCTTCAATGAACCGGCATAAAATCCGGATAATTTCTACCATGACTGGAAGAATACGTTATCTCCGATCACAACACCGTCTCTGTCGGTATATGACGCGTACATGAAGTAGTAGCAGTCGGAAACCGCGGCAAGCCGCGCTCCGTTGACCGCGTCCTGAGCAACCTGCAGGGAGAGACTCGTAGGCCCGCTGTTCAATACAGAGTCCAGACGTCCTGTCCATACCGGTTCGAACTGACCGCTTTGGTAGATCACTCCGCTGATGGAATCCGGAAAACGTGAGCTTTCTACACGGTTCATAATAACAGTTGCCACGGCGAGTAAAGCATTGTAATTCTGATATGCTTCACATTGAATGAGAGCCGCGAGGAGTGTGACATCGTCAGTCGAAGCGCTGATCGAGCTGCCGGTTACGACAGTATCGTCATCTCCGCCGGCGGAATTGGCGCTGACCGTTGAAGAAGCTTCTTTCGCGGCTTCCTCTTCCGCTTCTTTACGCGCAGCCTCTTCTGCGGCAATGCGCGCGGCTTCTTCCTCTTTCGCCTGCTGCAGTCTCGCCTGTACATCCGCAAGATCAGTGGAAGTCGCGTCTGCTTCTGCCTCCAGTTCAGCCTGTTTAGATTCAAGCTGCTCCTGAAGCTCTGTGAGTGAAACCTGCTGGGTCTCCAGAGTATTCTGCTCATCTTCAATCTGCTGATGGATTTCCTTCAGGTTATCCAGAGCAGTACGGTCGTACTCACTGAGGTTTTCGATAAAGTCCGCTTTATTCAGGAAGTCTGCCATATCTTCGGCAGAGAAGAGAAGTTCAAGCAGTGTTGCGTTTCCATGCTCGTACATATACTTAATACGGGCTTTCATATTCTCGTACTGCTTTTCCTCATCTGCCTTTGCTTCATCAAGTTCATCGGAGGTGCGGGCAATCTCGCCGTTAAGCATCTCTATCTGCATTTCGACAGTAGAAATCTCTTCGCTCAGAGCCAGAATGTCTTCATTAATGTTCTGGAGTTCACTTTCAAGAGAAGAAGACTGCTCCTCAAGGCTTTCAATTTCATCATCATCTGCCAAAACAGGAAAAACCGAAAGTACAATCGCGAGAGAACAGATCAGGACAATTCCGGACTGTATCCATCGTTTTTTGTAGAGTTTCATGTGGTATAATCCTTTCTTGATTTCTACGGTATTCTGTTGCGAGTAAATATTATACTACAAATTGCGTTATTTGGCAAACTCTGATAGAATAAAAATAATATAGGTTGTAACAGTTCAGCATGCGACATTGGAGAAAATTATGGAACACAGGATAAAGATGATCGGACTGGATCTGGACGGTACAGTACTTACAGATAAAAAAGAAGTTACCGCCCGCACAAGAGATGCGGTCAGCAGAGCGCTTTCACAGGGAGTTATCGTTCTTGTCGCGACGGGGCGGCCGTGGATGGGAGTGCCGGAAGAACTCAGAGATTTCCCGGGGATGCGCTATGCCCTTACGTCAAACGGCGCAAGGATCATAGATACAGTGGAGGACCGTGTGATCGAGGAACACCTGCTCTCTCCGCAGCCGGCACAAAGAGTATTGGAAATCTGCGGGAAATATGATACCCTGCGGGAAGTGTACTTTGACGGGCAGGGATATGCCCCCGCCGATAAGATGGCCTGTGTAGAAAAATATCACAGGAATCCCGCTATGTGCGAATATATGAGAAAGACAAGAATACCCGTAGAAAATATCTGCGAACTGGTAAAAAAGGAGAACAGAGGACTTGATAAAGTGCAGGTCCTCTTCGCCGATATGGGAGAACGGGAGCTTGCATGGAGAGAACTGTCAGCAGAAGGAAATCTGGAACTTGTCGGCTCATTGAGATATAATATCGAGATCAATGCCACCGGAGTCAATAAGGGAAAAGGGCTTGTGAATCTGGGCCGTATGCTCGGGATCAGACGGGAGGAGATCATGGCCTGCGGCGATGGGGACAACGATATAGTGATGCTCAAAGAGGCCGGATTCGGGGTCGCCATGGCGAATGGGGAAGACAGGGTAAAAGAAGCGGCGGACTACATCACGCTTTCCAATAATGAAGACGGAGTGGCTGATGTGATCGAGAAATACGTCCTGTCATAAAAGCGGTTATTGTATCTTATTATGTGATTCAAGGAGGAAAGAGGAAATGTTGGATATATTAAAAGCAGTTATTTTCGGTATTGTAGAAGGGATTACGGAGTGGCTTCCGATCAGCAGCACAGGGCATCTGATCATCCTTGAGGAATTACTGCAGCTCGATCAGGGAGACGCATTTTTTGAAATGTTCCAGGTGGTGATCCAGCTCGGGGCAATTCTGGCAGTAGTAGTGATCTATTTTCATAAACTGAATCCGTTTTCTCCGAGAAAGACCCGTAAGCAGAAGATGATCACGTGGCAGATCTGGATCAAAGTTATCATCGGATGCCTGCCGGCTGCCGTGATCGGACTCCTTTTTAACGACTGGATCGATGAAGTGCTTTATCACTGGTATGTAGTGGCCCTGATGCTGATCGTATACGGAATTTTATTTATCGTGGTGGAGAATTATCAGAAAGACAGAACCCCTCAGGTGACGAAACTCTCGCAGTTGACGGTTCCGATGATCCTGATCATCGGCGTATTCCAGATGCTTGCCATGATCCCGGGGACTTCCCGTTCCGGAGCAACGATCGTGGGAGC
>CAZJRY010000130.1:0-6162 GCA_964548625.1 uncultured Mediterraneibacter sp. | reverse complement strand
TGTCATATGTTCAGGAACAGATTGAAATGAACAAAAGAAAGGAATTGTTAGAAAAGCACCCATACAAGATATGGGAGGGAAAGGATGGTAAGTGGTATACACATTTCCCTGATGAAGAAAAGGGGAGAATACTGAGAAAAAGAAAAAGTAAGCGTGACTTAGAGGATACAATCTGTGAGTTCTGGTGGAAAGCAGAAGAAGAACAAACTAATTCAAACCGCAGGTTTTCGACTTTGCGCCAAGTATTTCCGGAATGGTTGAAATTTAAAGCTGCGAGGACAGATTCAACATCATACATAAAGAGAATCACAGCAGACTGGCATAAGTTTTACGAAAAAAACGAGATATCTGACAAGAAAATCTCATCACTTGACAAAATATATCTCGATACCTGGGCGCACACAATGATTAAAAAATACGGGCTTACTAAAAAGTCATATTATAATATGTCGGTTATACTAAGACAGTGCTTAGACTACATGGTTGAAATCGGAGCAATTGAGAAAAATATTTTTCGTACTGTGAAGATAAATAAAAAAATGTTTGTCAGGAAAAAGAAGCCAGAATCCTGCACGCAGGTATATTTGACAAACGAGACGCCGAAAATCATTGATGAAATGATCCGAAGATTCGAAAATAATCCGCGTAGCACTTCACCGCTTGCAGTAATCTTGTGTTTTGAAATTGGAGTACGGATCGGAGAATTGGTTTGTATAAAGTGGTCGGACATTCACGGGAATTATATTAGGATTCAAAGACAGGAAGTCAGGGATTTCGATTATGTGGATGAATTTACAATGAAATTCAAAGGATTTCGGGTTGTGGAGTACACAAAATCGAGTGACGAATATCGGGACGTATACCTTACCGAAACTGCAAAAGATATTTTAAACTTCATCAAGCAAGTAAATGAAAGATACAGGAATTGTTGTGATGATTATATTTTTGTATATGGGAATCATAAGATTAATCATTACAGCATTCAATCTCATATCCTTAGAGGATGTAAGCATATTATGATTCAAACAAAGTCAGCTCACAAAATCAGAAAGACATATATTTCAACACTGATTGATGCTGGTGTGAACATTGATGAAGTGAGAAGGTTTGCCGGACATTCAGACGAACGTACAACGTTTGGAAATTATTGTTTCAACCGGGAAACAAGCGAAGAAACAAAGAAAAAGCTGGAAAATGCGCTAAATCTGGAAAAGGTAACCAAAGGTAACCACATTTTCAAAAACGGAAATGGGCGGAAAGGCGCATAAATCAAGGGAAAATGAAGGATTTAATTTCGGGTTCAAGTCCCATCTTCCGCAGTCGGAAACCCTTGATTTTAAGGGTTTTTTCTATTTTACAGGGCGGACAGACCGCCGGCTATGCGGATGCTTCATCAGGAAGGAAATAAAACGGAATGAAATCAGCAGGAGGATTACAGTGATATGAAGAAACCGGTTCTTGTCATAATGGCAGCAGGTATGGGAAGCAGGTACGGGGGACTCAAGCAGATCGATCCCGTGGACGAAGAAGGCCAGATCATCATGGATTTTTCTATCTATGACGCGAAGCAGGCCGGATTTGAGAAAGTTGTGTTTATCATTAAGAAAGAGAATGAAGATGATTTCAGACAAGCGGTCGGCGACCGGATCGCCGGATCCGTGAAAGTCGCATACGCGTATCAGGACCTCCGCAATATTCCGGAGGGCTTTGCTGTTCCGGAAGGCAGAGTGAAGCCATGGGGAACAGCCCACGCAGTATTAAGCGCCATCGATGAGATCGACGGGCCGTTCGCCGTGATCAATGCGGATGATTATTACGGACGGCATGCTTTTAAAGAAATCTATGAGTATCTCACTACTCATGAAGATGATGACAAATACCGATATACAATGGTGGGCTACAGGCTGAAAAATACAGTGACGGACAACGGATATGTTTCCCGGGGGGTCTGCGAACTTAATGAAAATAAAGAACTGGTCAGTGTTACCGAACGTACAAGGATCGAGAAGAGAGACGGATCCATAGCATATTCGGAAGATGACGGGAGGACATGGAACGCTATCGACGGCAATACGGTTGTCTCCATGAATATGTGGGGATTTACACACAGCATGCTGGAAGAGATCAAAAAGGGATTCCCGGAATTTCTGGAAAAGGGTCTGAAGGAAAATCCGATGAAATGCGAGTATTATCTTCCGGCGGTAGTGAGCGCCCTTCTGGATGAGGGGAAAGCAGCCGTAGCTGTGCTGGAATCGGAGGACAAATGGTATGGTGTGACTTATAAGGAAGATAAACCCGTTTTGGCAGCTGCGATCCGGTCGCTCAAAGATGCCGGACTCTATCCTGAAAAGTTGTGGCGATGAAGTATGCATGGCGCTGTATCAACAGTGCCATGCAACATTTTTACCAAAAGATGATTTAAAATTATAAAGAAATATACTGCGGCGTGTGCTATACTTGGCATGTAAACAGGAAAACATAATTTGCAGTCTTATCTTAAGGAGGAAGCGGCCATGTCAATTTTAGTAACCGGAGGAGCCGGATTTATCGGAAGCCATACATGTGTAGAACTTTTGGATGCAGGTTATGATGTCGTTGTAGCAGATAATCTGTATAATGCTTCTGAGAAAGCCCTGGACAGAGTGAAAGAGATCACAGGAAAGGAGCTGAAGTTCTACAAGGCGGATATTCGTGACAGAGAGGCAATGGATGAGGTCTTTGACAAAGAAGAGATTGAATCGGTCATTCACTTTGCAGGGCTTAAGGCAGTCGGAGAGTCTGTTCGGAAACCGCTGGAATATTATGAGAATAATATCGGCGGAACGATCAACCTCTGTGACGTTATGAGAAAACATGGCGTGAAGAATATCATCTTCAGTTCTTCCGCGACAGTGTACGGCGATCCGGCATTTATCCCGATCACGGAGGAGTGCCCGAAGGGAACCTGTACAAATCCGTACGGATGGACAAAATGGATGCTGGAACAGATCCTGACCGATCTGCATACGGCGGACCCGGAGTGGAACGTTGTCCTTCTGAGATATTTCAATCCGATCGGCGCGCATAAGAGCGGTCTGATCGGCGAGGATCCGAAAGGTATCCCGAACAACCTGATGCCATATATCACACAGGTAGCTATCGGCAAACTGGAATGCCTCGGTGTATTCGGGAATGATTACGACACACCGGATGGAACAGGCGTGCGCGACTACATCCATGTAGTAGACCTTGCGATCGGACATGTGCGGGCAGTGGAGAAACTGAAAGATAAAGCCGGAGTATCTGTCTACAATCTGGGTACGGGAAACGGATATTCAGTTCTTGATATGGTCAAAGCATTTGAGAAAGCCTGCGGCAAAGAGATTCCCTATGAGATCAAACCGCGCCGCGCCGGCGATATCGCCACCTGTTACTGTGACGCGACGAAAGCGAAGAACGAGCTGAACTGGACCGCGGAGCGGGGGCTTGATGAAATGTGCGAAGATTCGTGGAGATGGCAGAGCCGGAATCCGAACGGATACAATGACTGATCTGATATAGCAGGCGGCAGTTATATGAATTTGATGATATTCCCGGAAGCATCGTGAGAAAAAGCGGTGCCTCCGGGAATTTTTACCGGAAAAAATCCTTGGATGACAGAGGATCCTATAAAGAATTCTTCTTCTTCCAGCCAAGTAACAGCGCGGAATTAACGATGACCAGCACGGAACCCGCGTTATGCACAAGAGCTCCCATGACCGGATTGAGTATGCCGGTGACTGCAAGGATGATCGCCGCAAAATTCAGGGTCATGGAGAAAGTCAGGTTCAGGCGGATCGTCGTCATCATCCTTTTGGCAAGCCTCAGAAGATGGGGAAGTTCCCGGATATCGTCATTTACCAGAGCGATATCAGCCGCGTCCACGGCGATGTCACTTCCGATCTTGCCCATGGCGATGCCTACGCAGGCTTTCTTCAGCGCAGGCGCGTCGTTGATGCCGTCGCCGATCATGCAGACAGGCTGACCATGCTTTTCATATGAGCCGATCAGGTTCAGCTTGTCTTCGGGCAGACAGTCCGCGTGCATCTCATCGATATGGAGCTGCCGGGCAATATGAGCGGCGGCATTTTCGTGGTCCCCTGTCAGAAGAACAGGCGTCACGCCGCAGGCTTTCACCGCATCGATGGTGTCTGCCGCGTCCTTGCGAAGTGTATCGGAAAGAGCGATGAACCCGGCGCATTTATTATCTAATGCGAGATATATGACGGTACAGCCTTTCCCGCGAAAGAGACCGGCTCTCCCGGCCAGTTCCCCGGGAAGCGCAATATTGTTTTCGGAAAAAAGTTCCGGATTTCCGGCAAGGATCCTGCGGCCGTTTGTGAATGCCTGTACCCCTCTTCCCGGAAGCATCCTGAATTCGTCAGGGACTGCAGGATTATCTTTCATTTCTTCCTTATAAGAAAATACGATGGCTTTCCCGAGAGGATGCTCAGAGTTAAGCTCGGCACTGGCTGCATACGCGTACAGCTCTTGCCATGACAGTTCTTTTTGGCTGCATACTACAGCGCTGACCTGCGGCGTTCCGTAAGTCAGTGTTCCTGTTTTATCAAATGTGATCTTCTTTACAGATGCCAGCCGTTCCAGCGCGTCGCCCTCACGGACAAGAAAACCGTGTTTTGTGGCATTGCCTATGGCTGCCATGATCGCGGTGGGAGTGGCAAGCACAAGGGCGCAAGGGCAGAATACGACAAGGATCGTTACGGCACGGATGATCTCTCCGGAGAACAGCCATGTCAGCGCGGCGGCGGTCAGCGCGATCACAACGATCCATGTGGCCCATCGGTCCGTAAGCCTTACGATCTTTGCTTTCCCTGCGTCGGCTGACTGCACGAGACGGATCATCCGCTGGATCGAACTGTCCTCTCCGACTTTCGTGGCCCTCATTTCAAACGCTCCGAACTGGTTTACCGTGCCGCTGGATACATTATCTCCGGGGGCTTTGTCTACAGGAAGTGATTCTCCTGTCATGACTGCCTGATTGACGGATGTTTCACCGGAGGTGATCACTCCGTCAACAGGGATCGCTTCTCCGGGAAGGACGCGCAGCAGATCCCCTACCCTGACATCCTCAGCGGGGATCACCTCCTCGGATGCGCCTGAAATCCTGCGGGCAGTGCGGGGCGTCAGATGGACCAGTTTCTCGATACCGGCACGTGCCTTTGCCACGGTAAGGTCCTCTAAAAGCGCGCCAAGCTGCATGATGAACGCGACCTCGCCGGCGGCAAAGTCCTCACCGATGATAACGGATGCGATAAGTGCAATGGAAACGAGTACATCTGCCCTGATATCGAAAGCCGTGACAAGACCGATAACTGCCTCCAGGATGATCGGAACTCCGCACAGGACGACCGCTATCCATGCCATATCAAAGGGGAGCGGGGAGTATCCGCAAATACTGAACAGAAGCGCGATCCCGGACAGAACCAGAAAGATAATGTCCCTTTTCATTCCGCCCCATTCCAGAATCTTTTCAAGTTTTTTCATCATATTCAACTATTCTCCTTACAGATGATTTTATACCCAAAGGGGTATGGGTATATTATATACTGTAAAGAATTCATATTGTCAATAAAAACAAAGGAAAACGCACAAAAGATGAGAAAAATTCTCGAATACTTTTGCGCGCTTTGTATTTCCGCCCATATCCTGTTCAGAGCAGATGAGCGGGCCGGTGTTATTTCATATTGGCGAATCGTTCCACCGCTTTTGTAAAGTTCGCGATCGTCCGGTCCACATCTCCGTGTTCGATGCCGTCCCGGACACAGTGGTCGATATGTCCCTCAAGGACGATCTGGCCCGCTTTATGCAGGGCGGATTTTGCCGCGTTTATCTGGGAAAGGATATCTTCACAGGGAATATCTTCATCGATCATCCGGTCGATCGCCTGGACCTGTCCGATGATCTTTTTCAGACGTCGGTGAAGATTATCAGAATCCATACACTGTTTCATAGTCGGTCCTCCTTGGCTGTTTGCTGTTATTATCGGTTAAACATGGATTTTTGTCAACTTTATCTGATTGGCACAGTTCACCGGCAGAAGTTCAGCCCGTGCCATTCGGAAAACCGCAAAGCCGGCATAAAATTATAAAAACACATGTTGTCAAATTATTAACAATATGATAT
>CAZJRY010000129.1:0-6290 GCA_964548625.1 uncultured Mediterraneibacter sp. | reverse complement strand
GGATCAGGAGCATATTCTCGGGGAGGTTATTTCCTGTGCGGAAAAGTTTCATCCGGATGCGGTCGTCATTGCAGGGGATATTTATGACAAATCTGTCCCGTCCGGGGAGGCGGTCACAGTATTTGATGATTTCCTCACCCGGCTCTCCGGGATAGAGCCGGCGATCCCGATCCTTATCATCTCGGGAAACCATGATTCCGCACAGCGTCTGGACTATGCGAGCCGTCTGCTGGGGAGCCATCAGATCTACATTGCCGGAAAGGCGCCGGAGACAGAGGGGGAACATCTGCGCCGGATCACGCTGCAGGATGAATACGGGGATGTTCATTTCTGGCTTCTGCCGTTCCTGAAGCCGGGATATGTAAGGAACTTATGCGGCGGGGAACTTCCGGCGAGCTATACTGCCGCGGTCAGGACCGTGCTGGAACGTGAGCAGATCGATCCGGCAGAGCGGAACGTGCTTGTATCTCATCAGTTTTACACAGGGAAAGACATAAGCACGGGAGAGGACATCATTCCCGGGACGTGTGAGTCGGAGATGCTGAGTGTCGGCGGTATTGATAATGTGGATATTTCTGTTCTGAAAGATTTCGACTACGCCGCTCTCGGACATCTCCACGGCGCCCAGACAGTCGGAGCAGAGCATATCCGTTACTGCGGCACGCTGCTGAAATATTCCGTCAGCGAGTCCGGGCAGGAGAAATCGCTCCATATGGTGGAACTGGGCGATAAAGGCGCTCCGGTCAGGGTGGAGAGGCTTCCGCTCCATCCGCTGCGGAATGTGCGGAAACTGCGGGGAAAGCTTACGGAGATCATTGACGCGGCGGAGCCGGGACAGAGGGACGATTATGTGAGCGTCACACTGACGGATGAGATCGATCCGTATAAGCCGAAGGAACGGTTGGAGAAAGTGTACGGCAACATTCTGGAAGTGAGGATGGACAACGAGAGGACAAGACAGAAGCTGGCGTCCGGCGAAGAAGAGATCCGCATAGAGGACCCGGCACAGATGTTTTCTGATTTTTTCCGGGAGATGCAGGGACGGGAAATGTCGGATGAAGAGAAGAAGATCGCAGAGTATGCGTTTGAGAGAGCGAAAGGAGATGCCAGATGAGACCGGTCCGGCTTACGATGTCCGCTTTCGGGTCTTATTCCGGGACGGAAGTGATAGATTTTACAAAGGTGCAGGGAGGCCTGTTCCTGATCACAGGCGATACAGGCGCGGGAAAGACTACCATATTTGACGCGATCACCTATGCGCTCTATGACAGGACCAGCGGCGGTGCGCGCGACGGTAATATGATGCGCAGCCGGTACGCCTCCGGGGAAACGGATACTTATGTAGAGTACGTGTTTTCCTACCGCGGCGGGGAGTATACGGTCCGGAGAAATCCGGAATATATGCGCGTTGGAAAACGGAAGAATGCAGACGGCACGGCGCGTCTGGTGAAGGAGACGGCGAAAGTCAGTCTCCTTCTTCCGGACGGGAAAGAATTTCAGGGGAAGAAGCGTGAAATCGACCGGAAGATCGAAGAGATCATCGGTCTGGACGCGGGGCAGTTCACCCAGACAGCCATGATCGCCCAGGGGGATTTCCTGAAACTCCTGCACGCGGGATCGAGAGAGCGAAAAAAGATATTTTCCAGAATATTCCAGACGCAGATTTACTGGCGGATGCAGGAGGAACTGAAGGAACAGGGAAAGACGTTATATGTCAGACTGAAAGAAAACGAAGCCGATATACGGAGAGAGATGGAGCAGGTGATTCCGGTGCCGGCTGATCCGGAAGACATCGAAAAAAATGTCGGAGAAGACGCCGCCGGAGCGGGAGAAGCATGGCAGGAGCTTCTGGAAAGAGAGATGCCTTCGGCGGATGAAGTAAAGTCAGTGTTAAAGCAGATCATAAAAGAGGGCGGGAACCTCGCCCGGATCCTTGCGGAAGAAGAAGAAAAGCTTCAGAAAGAGTCCGATGAACTCCATGCCCTGATCGAGAAGAAACAGGAGACAAACCGGCTCTTTGATCTGCTCGGACAGGCGCGGGAAACAGAGCAGGCGCTGGAGCGTGACAGGAAATCCTATGAGGAGATGAAGCTGCAGGCGTCAAAAGGCGCGCGCGCGGAGCGTGTCAGCAGTCCGGAGGCGCAGATGCTCCGGACAAAGAAAGAGCAGGAGAATACAGAAACAGAAATACAGCTCCAGCTTACATGGCAGAAAGAACACGGAGACGATGAGAAACATCTCAGGGAAAAGGCAGAGAGCCTTGAATCGGCGCTGAATGAGTCGGAGCCCCGGATGCAGGGGACGATTCTCCGTCTCAGGGAGATGCTGCCGGGGTATGCCAATGTGCGCAGACTGAGAAAAGAATATGACCGAAGGACAGCCGAGATGGAGGGGTGCATGGAAGAATGCCGGAAGGCGTCCGAAGAGTATGAGGACAGATACCGGAGGTTTTTCGAAGGGCAGGCCGGGCTTATGGCAAGAGAGCTGGAAGAAGGGACGCCCTGTCCGGTATGCGGTTCCGCTCATCATCCGAAAAAGGCGGACTTAGCAGAATATGTACCGGATCAGGATGAGGTAGAACAGGCAAAAAAACTGCGCGATCAGACGGAGAAAAAGCGCTCCCGGCTTCGGGAAATCTATCAGAGCGTGCGCGCCGATTTAGCCGCAGGTGAGGCGGCCTTGGGCGAAAATCCGCCCGCAGAGGAAGAAGCAAAAACACAGCTTAACGATCTGGAGCAGCAGTTAAAGGAGGAAAAAGAGAAAGTAAAACAGGCTCGGGAGGTTTACCGGAAATGTGCGGAAGAGACGAGACGCCGGTCCGGACTGCTGGAAAGCCTGAGAGCGCAGAAAGCCGGACTTGAGAAACGGTTCATGGAAGAACAGGAGGCATTCATCGAAGAAATCCGCAGGCAGGAGTTCAAAGATCAGGACGAGTATCGGGACGCGAAGCAGTGGATCGGGGATTGGCAGGAGAAGGACCGGCAGGTAAAAGAGTATGAAAAAAATGTGCTCCGGTGCCGGACACAGGTCGAGACACTGAAAATCCAGACTGAAGGCAGAAAACGGGAAGATATAGAATCCGACCGGCTACGGCAGCGGGAGATCGCAGCGGCTCTCAAAAAGAAACGGGAAGAGAGTCTGGATCTGCACGGGAAAAATACAACCAATAAAAGTGCTTATGACCATATGAAAAAGCATTTTGCTTCGGGGGAAGAACTGCGGCGGAAGTATGAGATGATCGGAAATTTAAGCCGCACGGCAAACGGAAACCTGAGCGGCTGCGTGAAGCTTGATTTTGAGACATACGTACAGAGAAAATATTTCCGGCAGATCATACGGGCGGCAAACAAGAGACTCGCCCTCATGAATTCCAATGAATTTATCCTTCAGTGCAGGGAGATCAGCGCCCTGAGCAGTCAGGGACAGGCGGGTCTGGATCTGGATGTCTATGATCTGGTGACAGATTCTGTCCGCGATGTGAAATCCCTGTCCGGCGGGGAGTCTTTCATGGCCGCGCTCTCCATGGCCCTCGGACTTGCGGATATTGTACAGAATACGGCAGGAGCGGTGAGTCTGGAGACGATGTTTGTGGACGAGGGCTTCGGCTCTCTGGATGACGCTGCCCGGGAGCGCGCGATCCGGATATTGAATGAACTGGCGGGCGAAAAGGGGCTTGTGGGGATCATCTCCCATGTCAATGAACTGAAAGAGCAGATCGACTGGAAACTTAAAGTCAGAAAAAACGAGCATGGCAGCAGTGCGTCATGGGTATTATAAGTGTGGAGGAGTGATCGTATGTTCAGAAATATAATGCGGACGGCAGTGGTGTTCCTGCTGACCGGCGTGCTTGCGGCTTCGGCTGTCACCACTTATGTGACTGTGCCGGATGAAACGGCTGCCGGCGAAGAGGCACGGACAGAGGCCGCGGGAACGATCGAAAGTGTGACGGCGTCTTCCATGGCGGGACGCGAAGACGTGTATGTCACCGTGCTCGGTGACAGTATAGCAAAAGGGTATTCCGGAGATGAAAGCGTGGTGATCGAGCCGTACAGCAGTCTGGCGATGGAAGAGATGGCCGCTGAAGAAGACTTTCAGTACGAGATTGCGAATTATGCCAGAAACGGTCTGGATTCGGCGGGGATGAACGATAAGATCCTGACCGATGAAGAAGTCTGCGACAGTGTAGGCAGATCGGACATTATATTTATCACGGTCGGCTCAAATGACCTTCTTAACAGATGCAAGAGCGCTGTACAGGAAATACTCGACACAGACACGAAATTCAGAAGCGCGGGCGAAGCGCTGAAAGCGCTGCGGGAATCAGCGGCGGGCAATCCGCTTCTCGTCCTTAAGATCATAGACGCGCTGGAACAGTGGGATTATCAGTCGTTTGAGGAAAACTGGACAGAAATGATGGATCGGATCGACAGCCTGAAAAAAGAGGAAGCGTGGATCATAGTGACAAATATCTATAATCCGGTCGCTAATCTGGACATCCCGTCAACGATGAGCCGAGGCGTCGAAAACGTGATCCGGAACATGAATCAGATCATAGAGGCTCACGCAGAAGAATACGGTTATCAAGTGGCGGATATATTCAACTCAGAGGTCTGCGACCATGTCCAGTCGGACGGACTCCATCCGGACCAGACAGGCCAGCAGATCATTGCGGATCAGATTTGCGGAAAATAGAAGAGCAAAGCATTTACTGCATTTTAAAATATTGTACACTGTAAGCGGGCATGGAAATCTGCCCGTTTAACGTGATCGTATCGTTATCCTCAGCATCTTTGGCGGCATCTTCGACAGCAGTTTCTTCCGACGTAAGCGCTGCGAATTCGCCCGGGTATGTCAGGATCCGGCTGAATGTGCCGCTCAGCTCGTGGCTGCCGGCCGTGTATTCGGAGTCAGACGCGTTGATCGCCGCAAGGACACGCTCGCCGTCGGTCCTGCGCTCAAAGACAAGCTGGTGGTTTGTGATCACTACATTGCGATAGGTTCCGCTGCAGAGCGCGCCGCTCTCTCTGCGCAGAGCGATCAGCGCTTTGATAAATGCGGTCAGCTCATTCGGCTTCGGTTCCTCAAAGCACGGACGGAGCGCGTAATCGTTGTCCGGAGCTTTTGCCCCCGCCTCGCCCCATTCACTTCCGTAATAGATGCAGGGAATGCCGGGCATTCCGAACAGAAGGCCGTATGCAAGCGGAATATGATTTTTGTTTGTAAGGATCGTGGCAAGTCTTGATACGTCATGATTATCAACGAAGGTCATGAGATGCTTTCCTCTGTAGATACACCATTGTTCCGGTCCGTACTGCCGGTTCAGTGAATGTGCGATCTCAAACATGTTCATGCTGTTAAAACTGGAGTAGATCCCTTTGTAACATTCGTAGTTTGTACAACTGTGCAGCATCTCGTCATTTACGATCAGATTATAATCTCCAAAGAGGACTTCCCCGATCAGCGCAAAGCCCGGTTTAAGCTCATCGCAGAAATGGCGGAGTCTCTTCATGAAATTATGGTCCAGACTGTAAGCGACGTCCAGTCTGAGCCCGTCGATTCCGAATTCTTCGATCCACATCTTCACGCAGCCGAGCAGATAGTCGGCAACTGCCGGATTCTGCAGGTTCAGTTTGACCAGTTCATAATGTCCTTCCCATCCCTCGTACCAGAATCCGTCATTGTAACAGCTGTTTCCGTCGAAATTGATGCAGAACCAGTCTTTGTACGGAGAATCCCATTTCTTTTCCTGAACATCCTTAAATGCCCAGAAACCTCTTCCCACATGATTGAATACGCCGTCGAGCATGATCTTTACATTATGATCATGAAGCGTCTGACAGACCTCTTTGAAATCTTCGTTTGTACCGAGACGGCAGTCGATCTTTGTAAAATCCCTTGTGTCATAGCCGTGATTGTCGGATTCGAAAATCGGATTCAAAATGATGGATCCGATTCCCAGTTCCTGCAGGTATCCCGCCCATTCGCCGATCTTTAAGATACGGTGCGCTGTGACACCGTCATTGTGTACGGGTGCGCCGCAGAATCCGATCGGATATATCTGGTAAAAAGTTTCGTTGTAAGCCCACATAGATTAGGTACCTTCCTTTATTGACGATTTACGTTTTCCGTATACTTTAGCAGTCCGGATCAGCATGACCGGTCCGATCTGCATACAGCTCAGACATTATATCATATTTTCAAGGGAAATAGAAGTATGACGAAAACGCAAATTGACACCGTAAGGTTCGGAGGATATACTAAAAGAAAAGTCTGACGTTCGATTTTTGTAT
>CAZJRY010000128.1:0-6299 GCA_964548625.1 uncultured Mediterraneibacter sp. | reverse complement strand
CTCCTTTCCGGACGCGCCGGCAGACAGCCGCGTCCGGAAGGGAGGCGTTTTGCATTTCAGGTTTGTCGGGAAAACCATTTTCTTCTATTGACGATTTCCACCGTCAGGCGATATACTGAGTAGCGGGAAAAGCAATTACTATACGAATCAGGAAAGTAAGGAAAGACATATGATGAGGAAGATAAAGATATTCAGTGTGATCCTGTTCATTGTCTCGGCGGCCGCGTTTGGCGGGTGCAGGATCTGGGACAGGTTCGTAGAGGATCACACAGCGCCCGTTATATCCGGGGACGAAGCCCTTGAGGTGAGTGTGACTGATTCCGAGGAGATACTGCTGGAGGGGATGACGGCCGAGGACGCCGGAGACGGCGATGTGACGGATTCGCTGGTCGTGCAGTCGATATCAGAGTTTAATGAAGCGGGAGAGAGGACCGTCAACTACGCGGCGGTTGACGCCGGCGGCAATGTGGGGTACTTCAGCAGGACCCTTACCTATACGGATTATGAGAAGCCGGTATTCGCCCTGAGCGCTCCGCTCCGCTTTCCCATGGGGACTGATTTTAACATCTGCGGCGGTATTACCGCGAGCAGCACCCTCGACGGAGACCTGACCAATAAGATCAAATATACGCTGGACCGTTCTGTTTCCTCTTCTGTGACCGGTACATATCAGGTGGAATTCCGCGTCTCGGACAGCACCGGCTCCACGTCCTACCTTGCGACAGAGCTGGAGGTGTACGATCCGACAGAGGAGACAGGCGAAGTGACGCTGTCGTCCTACCTTGTGTACGTCGGAGTAAACGAGTCGTTTCAGGCGTCCGATTATTACAGCGGTACGAATATAGAGGATGGCAGTCTGGACATACAGTCCGGGGTGGACACGTCCGAAGCGGGCGTATATACGGTAGATTATATAGTGACGGGAGGAAAATCGACGGGCAGGAGCAGGCTGGTCGTCGTGGTAAGTTGACGGAGGAAAGGCAGTAAGAGGTTATGGAACAGAGCGAAGAGAAAGTAAGCGGGCGGGAGTCCCGGAAAGAGGAGGAAAGGCAGACCGTACAGGCGGTGACGGCGGATTTCTATACGATTTTCCGGGATGTCCTGAAGAATCTGTGGGTGATCGTGCTCGTCGGCATATCGGCGGCATTTCTCTCCTATGTGTATGCGTGGGCGTCATATCATCCGCAGTATGTATCTCAGACAACATTTGTGGTCACGGCAAAGGGCAGCAGCACAGGGGCGTACGCGAATCTGAGCCAGACACAGCAGCTGGCCGAAGTGTTCAAGACAGTGCTGGACAGTGACGTGCTGAAGAAGAAAGTCGCGGAACAGCTGGGTCAGAGTTCTTTTGAGGGGAGTGTCTCCGTGTCCATCGTGCAGGAGACGAATCTGCTCACTGTCTCTGTCACGGCGGACTCTCCGACAACGGCGTTTCAGGAGCTGAACATGATGCTGGAGGAGTATCCGTCTGTCTCGGAGAATGTCTTGGGAAGCGTAGTCCTCGAAGTCTTTGAGGAACCGAACTATCCGTCGTCGCCCGGTCAGGCGTTTCGCGGAAACGATATGATGAAACAGGGGTTCCTTGCCGGGGCGGCGGTGATGATCGTGCTGTTCGCGTTCCTTTCTTATTCAAGGGATACGGTGAAAAATGAAAAAGAGGCGGAGGCGAAGCTGGACACTTCGATCTACGGCGTCATATATCATGAAAGCAAATATAAAAATATAAAAGCGTTTCTGAAACGCGAGAAGAAAAAGTTGTGGCTTACCGAGCCCGCGGTGAGCTTCGGATTCGGCGAGACGGTCAAGAAGATCCGTACGAAGATCCGCTATCATCAGAAGAAAAACAACAGTAAAGTGCTTGTCGTCAGCAGCGCGGCGCCGGAGGAGGGCAAGACGACGCTGGCGGTCAATCTCGCTCTGGCATTTGCCCGGTATAATAAGAGGGTACTGCTGATCGAAGGGAACTTGAGAAGCGGCTCTCTCCGGGAATATCTCGGGATCTCCGCGTCAAAAGTGAAAGACTGGGGGAGCCGCGTAAGCGCGGAGGGAAGCGTGAACGGTATCGCGCATTACTGCCGGGATCTCGGATTCAGTGTAATGGTAAACGACGCTGCGATCCAGCGTTCGTCAGAGATCATTTCCTCTCAGAAGTTTACACACATCCTGCAGGAAATGAAGCAGAAAACGGATATCATCATTGTTGACGCGCCCCATGTAAAAGGCAGGTCTGACACGGAAGCGTGGGTACGCAGGGCGGATATGACTCTTCTTGTGGTCAGGCAGAACAGGACGCTGGCAAAGTATATCAATGATTCGATCGATGTGCTCGAAGGGCATGACAACAAACTGCTGGGCTGTGTATTTAATGACGTTCCGGGACGGACAGGCATACTGACGTCCGGCTACGGTTATGGCTACGGCTATGGTTACGGCTATGGCTATGGCCGGGGCAGATACGGAAAATACGGACGCTACGGCAGATATTATCCGTATTATCGCAAAGAGAACCCGGAGAATGAATAAGAGGATTGTGGGAAAACTATGGTTGCGCAGAATGAAGAAAAGAAGCAGACAGAAGAAGGTCTGATCGATATTGTCAGTTTACTGACAGACTATATCAGGACACTGAGGCATATGTGGGTCCTGATCCTTATCCTGACAGTGGCGGCGGGGGCGTTCGTTTCTGTCAGAAGCTATATCTCATGGTCGCCGCGCTATACGGCTTCGGCCACGTTTACGATCACGGCAAATCAGGACGGATCGTCCTCAACGACCGGTTCGTACGCGTTCTATGATAATTCGACTACAGAACAGATGGTCAACACGTTCCCGTACATACTTACCAGCGGCGTTCTGTCGAGGAGGGCGGCCGAGCAGATGGGACGCGAAAGTCTGAGCGGACAGATCACGGCGTCGGCGGAGGACGGGACGAATCTGTTTGTCCTGTCTGTGACAGACTCGGACGCGGAGATGGCGTATCAGACACTGCAGGCTGTGATCGAGTGTTATCCGGACGTGGCGGAAGCTATCGTCGGACGGACAGATATGGAACTGCTCGACGAGACCGGGATTCCGGAGTACCCTGACAATCCGCGGGAAAGCGGAAAAGGTTTTGCGAAGGGAGCGGCGGCCGGATGCGCGCTCGGACTTGCGTGGGCGGGACTTGTGACGTTGAGCAGGCGGACGGTCAGGAAGAAAGAAGACTTTCAGACGCGCGCTCATATGAAGTGCGTCGGCGAGATCCCCCAGATCACGCAGAAGAAGAGGAGCCGTATGAACAGGAGAAGCCTGAATATCCTCAATGACAAGACGGACCCGAGATTTGAGGAGGCGATCCAGCTCGTGCGGAGCAAAGTGGAATACAGCGCTTGGCGGCATCACACAAGGACGATCATGGTGACAAGCGCTCTTGCCGGAGAGGGAAAGAGTACGATTGCCGCCAATCTGGCGCTGTCGCTGGCAAAAAGCGGGAAATCCGCGGCGCTTGTGGACTGTGATCTGAGACACCCTTCCGACAGACAGATATTCGGGATTGAGGAGGGAGCGGGATTATACGATGTGCTGACGAAAAAGGCAAAGCTCTCCGACGTCCTGATGACAGGGAAGGATATGGGATTTGACGAAGAAGTCAGATTCGTGTTCCTGCCGGGCGGAAAACCGGCAGACGACGGTTCCCGCCTGCTGGGGACCGAACGTATGAAGAAGATCATCGGAGCACTGGAAGAGAAAACGGATTATGTGATCCTTGACAGCGCGCCTGCCGGCGTGCTGACAGACGCGGGGGTCCTTGCCGAGTTTGCCGACAGCGTGCTGTTCATTGTAAAGAAAGATTACGCGAAGGCGGAGTATATACTGGAGGGTATGGAAGAACTGTCAGGGAGCCGCGTGCATCTGATCGGAGGAGTCCTGAACGGGGTATAGAGAGAGTATGGGATTGAGAAATGTAACCATTGACAAAACGGCGCGGATCGAAGAGCTGATGAACGATCATCCGGCAGTCTGTCTGAGCGGCATGCCGGGGACGGGAAAGAAAACGGCGGTCCGGGTGCTTCTTGAGAAGCATCCGGAGATAAACAGTATCCCCTGTTCCGTGGATGAGATCGAAGACGGTTCGGCGCTGAAGAAACGTGTGAAGGGAACCGGAAACTGGTATCTGGTCCGGAAGCCGGAGGACGGCCGGTGTCCGGAGGAGAATACCGGTTTCCGGAATTTTATACGGAAAATGTCGGGGGACGACCGTATCCTTCTGGCGGTTGACGGACTGATACCGGAGAACTTTCTGGAACTTATATGGAGCGGCGTTATGGCCGTGGTCATGCCCGAGACCTTCTGGTTTACGGAAGTGGAGACATGGAAGTATCTGAAAAAATGCCGGAGCAGACTGCGGTACAGAGAAGTGTATTACCTGACCGGCGGATGGGCGGGCTGCATCGCCATGATGGTCCGCCTTGAGAAACAGCTCAGTGACAGGTGGACCGCCCGGGAGCTGGGCAGCAGGTATGAGATCCGCGGATATATACAGCGTCAGATATTAAGCGCGCTGCCTGAGGATGAACTCAGGGTACTCAGGGAAAGGGCCGCGTTCCCCAGTCTGAACGGGGAACTGGCGTCCGTTCTGTGGAAGGATTCCGCGAAAGAGCCGGAGGAGCATCTTTTTGTCCGGGGCGCGATGGTCTATGAGCCTGCCCGGAACAGCTGGCATGTACAGCCCGCCCTGCGCATGGCGATGGATGAGTATGCTTCCCCGGAACTGTGTGAGAAAGCGGTCGCGTGGTACGAGGAAAAGGGGCAGATCCAGAATGCCCTGACATGCTGCCGGTATCTGCAGGACCGGGGGAAATATATCAGGTGCCTGATCGGCAATTATGACAGCATCCCGTTTCTGGATTATGAGAAAGCCGGCGTCGCGGGGGAGGCGGAGAAATCCCCCGAACTTATGTATCTTGAATGGATGGAATACTTTCTCCATCAGGACACGGAAGGAATGGCGGAACTCAGAAAGAAGATCGGTTCTCTGGCGGAGAGGGCCGTGTCTGCCGGCGCGGACAGGGACAAGGTTACGGAGATCTGCGTGAATATTGCATACAGCGATCCGTGGCTTTCCACTGCCGGCTGGATGGACCTGCTGCGGGAGAAGACGGAGCCGGGGCGGCCGGTGCGTCTGTATTTCATGCTCGGAGAGTCGGTCTCATATCTGAGCGGGGTGAGAGACCTGTCGGAACTTTTTGCCTGCGGGAAGAAAGAGCGCGATGCATATCGAAGGCTGTGGGAAGAGCGGCTGTCCGAGTCGAATCAGATACAGTACCGTCTCGCGGAGCTGGAATACGAGCTGCTGACGGACGGGGCCCTGAAGATGAAAAGCCACGGGCTCGAAGCCATACCGGAGAAAAGCCGCGGTGCGACGTGGCAGGTGAGGCTCGGGATGATGTATCTGGCATATCTGCTCCTGAGTGAAGACGAACGGAACGAGAATATCAGCAGATATCTTGATGAGATGAAAGAATCGCTTGAAGAGGAAGAAGATCCGGTCTGCCGCTGGAATACGCAGGCGCTGTACTGTCTCGCCGGAGTCAGGATGGGGAACAAGGAGAGACTGCTGAAGTGGATCAGGGATACCGGAGGAGATATAGAGAATGACGCGGGCAAGTCCCGGTTCTATATGTCTGCCGAAGTGAAGATCAATCTTTATCTGGGGGATTACAATCGTGCCGGAGATATCCTGCAGTTACTGATTCCGTATTACGAGAAGAACCACAGTTGGAAATGGCTGGCGGAAAGCCTGTTCCAGCGGGCGATCGTGGAAAAGGAAAAAGGAGAAACAGGCCAGGCGCTGAAGACAGTCGCAGAGTCCTTCGCCGTGTCCAATCCCTACCGGTATGTCCGTATCTATACCGGATATGGAAGACAGGGGGCAGAGCTTCTGACAGAGTATGAACGCTGGATCGATAAGACGGAGTCCTCTTATCATCAGAATAAGAAAAAATACAAATACGGAAGCGTATTGAGAATGCCGGTCCTTGACTGGACCGATTATATCGTAAGAAAAGCCGGGCGCCGCAAAAAGCACTATGTCGATCTCCGGGAGGAACAGCAGGATATCTGCCGCGCGGAGAAGCTTACGGCTACGGAGCAGATGGTCCTGCAGTATCTGGAGAAAGGATACAGCAACGCCCGGATCAGCGAAAGCATGAACATCAAGCTGTCCACGGTTAAGACGCATATCTATAATATCTACAAAAAGCTCGGAGTGACAACAAGAATACAGGCTGTCCGGAAGATAAAGGAGTCCGGAGAATTGT
>CAZJRY010000127.1:0-6321 GCA_964548625.1 uncultured Mediterraneibacter sp. | reverse complement strand
GTATCCTGAGTTTAAAATGTATTGATGCTTCCGCGTATTTTCGATATACTATAGGAGTTATTAAGTTTATTCCGGATGACACGGCATCAGGAACGGGGAGTGTGAACAGGAAAATGAAGAAAAGGTGGATAGCAATACTTACAGCGGCTGTTATGGCGGCAAGTGTGACCGGAGGCTGCGGCAGTCTCCGGAAGTCGGGAGTCGATGCTCTGGAAAATGGAGAGTATGAAGAGGCTCTGGCGGATTTTCAGGAGATGACAGAGAACGGCGACAGCGAGGACGCGGCAGAGGGATACCGCGGGCTTGGCATGACGTATTACGAGATGGAAGATTATGAAAATGCGCTTGAGGCGTTTCGCAATGCGGCAGACAGCGGCGCGGAACAGACGGTCCAGATGTATAATCTGATGGGGATCTGCGCGATGCAGACAGAGGACTATGAGTCGGCGCTTGACTATTTTCAGTCGGGACTGGCGCTGATAAGTACATCTGACGGGTCTGAGGAGGCAGATGAAGAGCTGGTGCGGGAGATGAAGTATAACGAGATCATCTGTTACGAACAGCAGGCGGACTGGGAGAATGCGAAGGAGAAAGTGACAGAGTATCTGGAGGATTATCCGGATGATGAAACTGTACAGAAAGAAGCAGAGTTTTTAGCGACTCGATAAAGTATAAAGACTGATAAAAGTACCGGGCAATTTTTCAGAAGCTGCCCGGTACTTTTGAAAGAGATCTGCCGGTGTTTGTGATACGACTCTCATAAAAGGAGACAAAATATATGCATGAGACAGGACATATTGATGAAAAGGTCATTCTCGCGGGTCTTGACACGGGAAATACAGAAGAAGCGGAGCGTTCTCTTGACGAGCTGGCAGAGCTTGCCAAGACAGCAGGCGCACAGGTCGCGGGACGGCTGATCCAGGCAAGGGAGAGCGCCCACCCTGCCACTTACATCGGAAAAGGGAAAATAGAGGAACTCAGGAATCTGGTGTGGGAGACAGACGCCACCGGAATTATCTGTGACGATGAGCTGACCAGCGCCCAGATAGGGAATCTGGAAGCAGAACTGTCCTGCAAGATCATCGACCGGACGCTTCTCATTCTGGACATCTTTGCAGCCCGCGCCGTATCCGGCGAGGGAAAGATACAGGTAGAGCTGGCCCAGCTCAGATACCGCGCTTCCCGCCTGACAGGACTCGGAAGATCCCTTTCCCGTCTGGGCGGCGGCATCGGCACAAGGGGGCCGGGTGAAAAAAAGCTGGAGATGGACCGCCGTCTGATCAGGGAGAGGATCGGCAGATTGAAGCGGGAACTGAGAGATGTGGAAAAACACAGGGAACTGATCCGGTCCCAGCGCGGGCAGTCGGGTCTGAAAGTGGCTGCGCTTGTGGGCTATACCTCCGCGGGAAAGAGCAGCATAGAGAACGCCCTGACAGACGCGGGGATTCCGGAAGATGCCATGCTGTTTTCCACTCTGGACACAACGACCCGTTCGCTGACGCTGGATAACACTCAGGAGATCCTGCTCACGGATACGGTAGGATTCATACGGAAACTCCCCCATCATCTGGTGGAGGCGTTTAAGAGTACGCTTGAGGAAGCGAAGTATGCGGATATCATCATCCATGTGGTGGACGCGTCAAATCCCCGGATGGAGGAACAGATGTATGTAGTATATGATACACTGCGCAGGCTTGGCGCAGAGGACCGTCCGGTGGTGACGATCTTCAATAAACAGGACAGACTGGAGCATCCGGGAAAACAGCGTGATTTTCAGGCGGATTATTCCATCCCCGTATCGGCGAAGACCGGACAGGGGCTGGAAGAGCTTAAGAAAGCTCTTCTGGAAATTCTGCGGAGGGATCAGATCTATATTGAACGCCTGTATGATTTTCCGGAGGCGGGAAAGATCCAGATGATCCGAAGCCGCGGCCAGCTTATCTCAGAGGAATATGTTCCGGAAGGGATCGCAGTGAAAGCGTATGTTCCAAAAGATGTGTACGGCAGGCTGTAAAGCTTCATGTTCCGCTGTCAGATCATTCCGCCGTCCAGTCCGATGATCTGTCCGGTCAGATAAGCCGGCGATTCCGCAAGCATCAGAACGGCCTGCGCAGCCTCCCCGGGGGTGCCGTATCTTCCGGCCGGTATCTCGTTTTCCAGCGCAATCCGCTCTCCCGGGGCAAGTCTTGCGTTCATATCTGTATCGATCACGCCGCAGGCAAGCGCGTTTACCTGTATATTGCTGGGCGCCAGTTCTCTGGCCAGTGCTTTTGTCAGACCGTGCAGGCCGGATTTGGCGGCGGAATAGGCGGCTTCACAGGATGCGCCGGAAGTTCCCCACATGGAAGAAATATTGATGATCTTTCCGGCTTTGCGGGAAATCATATAAGGGATCGCCGCCCTGCAGCAGTAGAAGGCAGAGGACAGGTCTGTGTCGATCACCGTACGCCACTCCTTATCGGTCATGTCGCTCAGCAGTCCGAACCAGGCGCATCCGGCATTGTTGACAAGCACATCGAGCCCGCCGCACAGTGCGGAGATCTTATCGAACATTGCGCGCACTTCGTCAGGACTGCTTACATCGCCCGGAAGCATGGTGCAGGTGCCGCCGGACAAGATAATGCTGTCTTCGGTTTCTTTCAGCCGGTCGAGAGAATTCCTGCAGTTGATAAATACATGATAACCTTTCCCGGCAAAGGCAAGGGCACACGCGCGGCCGATGCCTCTGGAAGAGCCGGTTATCAGAACGTTTTTCCTTTTCATCAGCTAACCTCCCATCCAGAACAGTATAGCACAGACGGAAATCCGGCGGTACTGTAAAAGTAAAATAAGTCCGGGACTTTTCATTGTACTTGCCGGCGCCTTGTGTTAAAATTTATCTGACAACTGACATACCGGAATGAAATCATTCCCGCGGCGGTGAGGCATGCGGGATGAGCAGGGTTCTGCGGAGGATAAGACATGATAGATGACGCGATGGAGTTTGCGACGAAGGCACACGAAGGACAGTTTCGAAAAGGGACAAGGCGTCCCTACATTGTCCATCCTATCGAGGTGGCGGACATCGTGTCGGGAATGACCAAGGATGAGGAGGTGATCTGCGCGGCGGTGCTGCATGATACGATCGAGGACTGCAGCGGTATTACATGGGATGTACTGAAGCTGCGGTTTAGCGGGAGAGTCGCGGATATGGTTGCTCAGGAAAGCGAGGACAAGTCCTTAAGCTGGGAAGAACGGAAAGGCGCGACTATCAGGCGTCTGAAGGATGCTCCCATTGAGGTGCAGATGATCGGTCTCGCGGACAAGCTCTCTAATATGCGGGACATCGACAGGGATTATCCGGTGATCGGCGACGCGCTCTGGAGCAGATTCCGCATGCAGAGCAAATCAGCTCTGGCATGGTACTATAAAGGAATCCGGGATGTGCTGGAGAAAAATTTTAAAGGAGTGGAGGCATATGAAGAATACTGCCGTCTGATCGATAAAAATTTCGGACCGGGTCCGGCGCGCGCAGAGTGGAGGGAACAGGATGATCTACACGGTTACATTTAACCCGTCTCTGGATTACATCGTCTCTGTCGATGATTTCAGAACCGGTCTTACGAACCGCACGAGTTCGGAACTGCTCCTGCCGGGAGGAAAAGGGCTCAATGTTTCCGCGATCCTTACCAATCTGGGAGTCGAGAACACGGCCATCGGGTTTGCTGCCGGTTTTACGGGAGAAGAAATTATCCGTAAGGTAGAGGAGATGGGAGTGCGGTCCGATTTTATCCGAGTTGAGGACGGGATCTCACGGATCAATGTCAAGCTGAAAAGCATTGACGGTACCGAGATCAACGGGATGGGACCGGATATCGGCAGGGAAAAGACAGAGGAGCTGATGAGGAAGCTGGATGTCATGGAACGGGGGGACATGCTTGTCCTCGCGGGCAGCATACCGCCCTCGATGCCCGATGATATATACAGCAGGATACTGGAACGGCTTGAGGGGAAAGGCGTCGCGTTTGTTGTGGACGCAACGGGAGAACTCCTGCTGAACGTGCTGAAATATCATCCGTTTCTCATTAAGCCGAACAATCATGAACTGGGCGATATATTCGGTGTGGAATTAAAGACAAGAGAAGAGGCCGTTCCATATGGCAGGAAACTCCGGGAAATGGGCGCGGAAAACGTGCTGGTCTCCATGGCCGGAGAGGGAGCGGTGCTGGTGGCGGAGGACGGCGGCGTATATGACGCCCCGGCTCCGAAAGGAAACCTTATAAATGCAGTAGGTTCAGGGGATTCCATGGTGGCCGGATTTATTGCCGGATGGATGGAGAAAAAAGATTACAGACATGCATTCTATATGGGAGTCGCGTCGGGAAGCGCGAGCGCGTTCTCGGAGTATCTTGCCGCAAAGGATGAGATCATGCGTCTGTATAAGAAGATCATATAAGAAATTATCCTCACAGAGAAGACCGCCGAAGGATATCAGAACGAAGAAAAACAGTTTCTCTGTGAGTGAGACCGGTGTCAGTCGATCTTATAGCATGCCATTGTATAGGGAATGAAGTAGCCCTGATCGTGACGGCATACGGGGCATACCGGCGGCGCCTGTTTTCCCTCGTGGATATAACCGCAGTTGGTACACATCCATTTGGACGCTGTCTGCGGCTGATACCATGTGTCGGATTCCAGCATCTCCGCCAGCTTTGCGAATCTCTGCTCGTGGATATGCTCGATCTCCGCGATCTGACGGAAAGCGGAAGCCGCTTCGGAGAATCCCTCTTCCTGCGCGGTGTTTCCGAATGCCTGATAGACGTCGGCAAATTCTTCGTGTTCATTGTGCTCTGCGGCGCGGAGCAGACCGGTCAGGGTGTCCTGCCGGTCTACCGGGTAGCTCCCGTCGATGTGGATCGTTTCCCCGGACAGATCTTTCAGAAGCTCATAAAAGCGTTCCGCGTGGGCCCGCTCCTGATCCGCGGTATACCGGAAAATTTCCGCGATAGTGAACATCCCTTCCTTTTCTGCGCGCTCCGCCGCGATCGTATAACGGTTGCGTGCCTGACTTTCACCTGCAAAAGCTCTCATGAGATTTTCTTTTGTCATACTTTCAGAAAAATTAACAGCCATGATATACACTCCTTTTTTGTTTTAAGGAAAGTATGTGTCATGGCTGTTAAAATTATACATTAATTGAATCCGATCAGGCGTCTCGCCACGCTGTAGGCGAGGGAGGATACCTTTCTGCCCGAACGGCCGGGCAGGTTCATGGTCTGTCCGAGGATACCATACCGGATTTTTATATAAGTTTTATAGTCTTTCCGTTTGAGATAGTTCCAGAGCTCTTTCTTCTTGACGAGATTTTCCTGCTTTTTGGAACGGATACACAGGATGGATGAGACCGTCATCATGATAGCCAGGTAGTTGATCATATATTTCCTGAGCTTCTTGCTCGTGATCATACGGAGCTCGTACATTGCGATCATTGTCTTTGTGACAAAAAGCTGCTGGTCGATCCTGCCGATCATGACCTTCTCGTTGACGGACTGATCCTCGCGGCCGATGAAATAACGGTAAAAGTCAACATTCATATAGTATAATGTGCGTACATGCGGCAGCGGATAGTATACATAGATGTTGTCAACGTAAAATGTATGTCTCGGCAGTTCGAGCTGGCAGAGCCTGAGCATCTCCGTCCGGTAGATGACCGAGTGCATCAGGATATACTGATCCAGATGGAAATGCCCGATATCGTCCCAGCGGAAGATCCGGTCTTCCGGCAGTACATTGTCATATCGGATCACTTTTTTGTGTTCCATGCCGACTTTTTCGTATACATAATTGGCAATGACCATATCTACCTGCGAGTCTGTCTCCACAAACCCCTTGACAGCATCCAGAATCTTCATGAGAGACTCCTTGTCCACCCAGTCGTCGCTGTCTACCACTTTAAAATATTTTCCCGTGGCGTGCTGCAGCCCGCAGTTGACGGCGTCGCCGTGACCGCCGTTTTCCTTATTGACGGCTCTGATGATAGTGGGGTATTTCTCCTGATATTGCTCGGCTATTTTCTGCGTGCCGTCTTTGGATCCGTCATTGACTATGAGGATTTCCACATCCTCCCCGGCGGCAAGAATGGAGTTGACCGCCTTTTCCATATAGGCTTCCGAATTGTAGCATGGTATGGCAAATGAAATATATTTCATACTTTTCCTCCCTGAAGTAAGATGTTCGTTGATCACTGTATAGTTTACCGCAAATTTATTTTTTTCACAACTCTGAAATTGAGAAAGCACGAACCATTGTAAAATGTATTTTTTTCGGATATAGTAGAAATAT
>CAZJRY010000126.1:0-6339 GCA_964548625.1 uncultured Mediterraneibacter sp. | reverse complement strand
AGACAATCTATTTGTCGCCGGCGCCGCAGGCAGAACCGCAAGCCGCAGGCTTTTCCTCCGGCTTGTCATCGGCGCCGCAGGCAGAACCGCAAGCCGCAGGCTTTTCTTCCGGCTTGTCACCGGCGCCGCAGGAAGAGCAGCAAGAAGCGGTTTTTTCATTCCAGCCGACTAAATTTGAAAGTGCCATTTTGGTTACCTCCTTTTTCTCCTTTTTTGGAACATTTCTGTTCTCTTCTTATTGTAACGAGTGAGACCGGAGAAAAAAAGTACGCACAAATCTATTACTTAGTCACCTTTTTGTGACTCTGTCGAGAGCTCTTGCATAAGTCGGAATATTATATTATAATCTGGGTGCAACATTCAAATGGAAACTTATGGGAGGGAGCTGTCCGAGTGCTTACAAAAGAGGAATTGCCGGAATGTCCTGTGGCTACAACCGTTCAACTGATCGGCGGAAAATGGAAGCTATTGCTTTTGCGCAATCTCCTTCAGCGTCCGTGGCGGTTTAACGAATTAAAAAAGTCTTTAGACGGCATCAGCCAAAAAGTCCTGACTGACAGCCTGCGTTCTATGGAAGCCGACGGAATCATAACGCGTACTGTTTTTCCGGAAGTGCCGCCGCGTGTGGAATATGCGTTGACAGATTTGGGCGAATCCATGCGTCCTATCATTGACGCTATGGCTGAGTGGGGGGAAAACTATAAAAAGAAATTATGACAAAGACGGATGCGGTAAAAGAAGTCTCTTTTCACCGGGAAATGAGGGATATGAATCATGATACAGAAGACGGCGATTATCGGAATGGGCGCGCTCGGCCTTCTTTACGCGGATATCATCGCGTCAGCAAAGGGGAAAGACGCGGTGAGTTTTATTATGGATCCGGAGCGGCTCTGCAAATATGAGGGAACAGTGTTCGACTGCAACGGAGTAAAAAAGTCATATCGAATGGAGTCATGCAGTGCGGCGGAACCTGTGGATTTTCTTATTGTGGCAGTTAAATATAACGGTCTGAGATCCGCTCTTGACGAAATGGAAAATTGTGTCGGACCGGATACTGTAATCCTCTCTGTTATGAACGGGATCAGCAGCGAAGAGATCATTGCGGAACGTTACGGATGGGAGCATATCGTTGATACGATCGCACAGGGAATGGATACGGTGAAATTCGGGAATACGCTTACGTATACCCATAGGGGAGAACTTTGCATAGGCATACGGAGCGACAGGCAGAAAGAGAGTTTGGAAAAGGTTATAGAATTCTTTGATGAGATTGGAATGCCATATACACTGGAGAAAGATATGCTCCACCGCATATGGGGGAAATTCATGCTGAATGTCGGCGTGAATCAGGCATGCATGGCTTATGAGACAAACTACGGCGGAGTGCTTGCGCGGGGAAGCGATGCGTACCGGACAATGTGCGCGGCGATGAGGGAAGTAATGTCTCTGGCTGATGCGGAGGGAACGCCTCTCTCAGAGGAGGACTTTAACGGCTATATCGCTCTCATCGGAACTCTCTCACCGGAAGGAATGCCTTCTATGAGGCAGGATGCAGTTGCGCGGCGGTATTCAGAGGTGGAGATGTTCTCCGGCACAGTGATAAAAATCGCGGAAAGCCACGGGATCGAAGTCCCGGCGAACCGGTTTCTGTATTCCGGAATAAAAGAAATCGAGGCCGGATACGAAAAGTCTGTCTGAAAAACGGTCCATGCCTTTTCGTATCATACATATTATAATGAAGAGATCGGGTAAGGGGGGAGGACTGACTGATGGATAGAAATAGAAAACCGAAATCTGAATTACATCAGGATGATACAGACATCAAAGACAACGGTACACGTGAAGACGTCGTTTCGGACGGATATACCGCGGACGGGCCGAAAGGGACTGAAGAGGGGGGAGAAGGGAGTTCCGCGAACCCTGTAAGAGAGAGACGCAGAGCAAGGAGAGGCGGAAAAAAGAGAAAAAAGAAAAGCATGAACAAGAAGCCGTGGATCATCACGGGAAGTATTGCGGGTGTACTGATCGCGGCCTATCTTGGGGCGGCAGTCTTTTTTATGACCCATTTTCTTGTGAATACTACGGTTAACGGAAAAGATTTTTCGGGAAAAACAGTCTCCGATGTGGAAGAATATCTGAAGGCGCAGGTGGCCGCCTATGAACTTAGCGTGCTGGAACAGAACAATATATCTGATGTGATCACGGGTTCGGATATCTCTCTTTCCTATAAGAAAAATTCTCAGGTGGAAGATGCTCTGAACGCGCAGAATCCTTTTTTCTGGATCGCGTCTCTGTTTTCAAAGTCCGATACGGATGTTTCAATAGAAGTAGAGTATGACGAGACTGCGCTCAACGACAGAATACAGAACCTTCAGGCAGTGACCGCAGAGCAGACGGATCCGGAAGCGGCACATCCGGAATACGACGGCAATTCTTTTGTTGTTGAAGAGGAGCAGTATGGTACAAGAGTGGATATGGATGTATTGACGGCAAAAGTCAGGCAGTATATTTCCGAACTTGTTCCGACTCTCGATATGACGGAGGAAGAATGTTACGTCATGCCTGCGTACACTTCGGATTCTCCGGAAGTTCAGGAAGCCTGTGACGAGATGAACACATATCTGGAGGCCAGTATTACCTACCCGATGGATGAAAATATTGTGGTGGACAAAGATCTGATCTCCGGATGGGTCACATACGATGATGAGATGAATGTCACGTTTGATGAGGATGCTGTCAGAGAATGGATGAGAGAGTTCGGGAGTAAATACGACACGGTCGGAACGACCAGATCGGTCACGACGCCGACAGGAAAGTCAGCGGAAGTATCCGGCGGTACGTACGGCTGGATCGTTGATGAAGCTACAGAAACAGAGAATCTGATCAGCAGCATCAAGAACGGGGAAGTGACGGAGAGAGAGCCGGCATACAAACAGACGGCAGTTTCTCACAGTGCTCAGGACTGGGGGAATACTTATATTGAAGTAGATATTTCCGAGCAGTATATGTGGTATATCGTAGACGGGTCCATAGCAATGGAGTCGGATGTGGTTACGGGGCTTCCGAAAGATGAGAGAGATACACCGACCGGTGTCTATTCGATCCTGTATACAGAGAGGGATTCAACCCTCAAAGGCGAGATCGATCCTGATACCGGAGAGCCGAGCTATGAGACTCCTGTGGCATTCTGGATGCCGTTTACCTGGCAGGGGCACGGTTTCCATGACGCTACATGGCAGTCATCGTTCGGCGGCGACCGTTATCTGACCAACGGATCTCACGGATGTGTCAATATGCCGTATAACAAGGCGGAGCAGCTGTTTGGCATGCTCAGTGCGGGGACGCCGGTCATTGTCCATAATTAGCGGCGCCCTGCAATCTATCAGTATATTTCGACAGACATGGCAGACAAAGATAAGGATATAGATAATATGTATGAGCTTCTGAAAAAAGACGGGCTGGCGAAGCGGGGGAGACTTCACACAGCACATGGGATAATTGAGACCCCGGTATTTATGAATGTGGGTACGGCTGCCGCGATCAAGGGCGCTGTATCCACGGACGATCTCAGAGAAATCAAGACGCAGGTGGAACTCTCGAACACATATCACCTGCACGTACGTCCGGGGGATATAACAGTAAAAAAACTCGGCGGTCTGCACCGCTTTATGAACTGGGACAAGCCGATTCTGACAGATTCAGGCGGATTTCAGGTGTTTTCACTTGCTTCCCTGCGAAAGATAAAGGAAGAAGGAGTGCATTTCCATTCCCATATAGACGGAAGAAAGATTTTTATGGGACCGGAGGAAAGTATGCAGATCCAGTCTAATCTGGCCTCCACAATTGCCATGGCTTTTGACGAATGCCCCTCCAGTGTGGCAGATAAGAAATATATTCAGAATTCCGTGGAGCGCACGGCACGCTGGCTGAAGCGATGCAAGGATGAAATGGTCCGGCTGAATTCTCTTCCGGATACGATCAATCCCCATCAGATGCTCTTTGGCATCAACCAGGGAGGCGTATACGAAGATATCCGTATCGCCCACGCGCAGATGATCACGGAACTGGATCTCGACGGGTATGCGGTGGGCGGTCTGGCAGTGGGAGAGAGCCATGAGGAAATGTACCGGATACTGGATGCAGTAGTGCCGTATCTTCCGGATGATAAGCCGACCTATCTGATGGGCGTGGGGACTCCTGCCAATATTCTTGAGGCGGTGGAACGCGGCGTTGACTTCTTTGACTGCGTATACCCGTCACGCAACGGCCGGCACGGACATGTGTATACCGATCACGGGAAGATGAACCTCTTTAATGCGAAGTACGAACTGGATGACCGGCCCATTGAAGAGGAATGCGGATGTCCTGCCTGCAGGAGCTACAGCAGGGCTTATATAAGACATCTGCTCAAAGCGAAAGAGATGCTGGGAATGCGGCTGTGCGTTCTTCACAATCTGTATTTTTATAATACGATGATGGAAGAGATCAGGGATGCGATCGACGCAGGCGGATACAAGGCGTACAAAAAAAAGAAATTGGACGGGATGATGCGGCATTAGACGACATCGGGGGAATTTCCGTATTTTTCAAAAAACTCTTGAAGAAAACGCCTTTTTTGTGTATAGTAGACTTATTGTCGGATAGAAAATTAGGAGGAATATATTATGAGTGAAATGGCTAGTATGCTGATTCTGTGGGTTGTTGTGATCGGACTTATGTGGTTCCTGCTCATGCGTCCTCAGAAGAAAGAGCAGAAGAGAATACAGGCAATGCTGGCATCCATGGAAGTCGGTGACACAGCACTGACAACAAGCGGATTTTACGGCGTGATCATTGATATTACGGACGATGATGTGATCGTCGAGTTCGGGAATAATAAGAATTGCCGTATTCCGATGCAGAAATCAGCGATCGCTCAGATCGAAAAACCGAATGCGGAGTAAGAATGAAACTGGGGCAGTGGCCGGATGAAGATCAGTCAGAAGACGGATTTTTATCCGGTTTTTTTGATGGCCGCCCGGCAACAGTCCGGTGCAGAACTGCTGCGGCAAATTTTAGAGTGCCCTCTATTTTTCGCCTGTACTACTTGAAACACTTTCCGAAATGAGGTATGATAGACAATGATATTTTAGAATTGGAAGGATGAGCGGATATGAATATGAAGATCGGAGTGATAAAAGGGGATGGCATTGGTCCTGAGATTGTGGATGAGGCGCTGAAAGTTCTCGACAGGATCGCGGAGGTTTACGGTCATTCCTTTTCTTTTACACAGCTTCTGATGGGCGGGGCTTCTATTGATGTGAACGGCACGCCGCTCACTGACGAGACACTGGAAAAGGCAAAGGCAAGCGATGCGGTACTGATGGGATCTATCGGCGGAGACGCGAACACATCTCCATGGTATCAGCTGGAGCCGTCCAGACGTCCGGAGGCGGGGCTGTTAGCTCTGAGAAAAGGATTGAACCTGTTCGCGAATTTAAGACCGGCAGTGCTGTTCCCTGAACTGAAGGGCGCATGTCCGCTGAAAGCGGAGATCTCTGACCGTGGGTTTGACATGATGATCATGAGAGAGCTGACAGGGGGACTTTACTTCGGTAAAAGAAGCACAGATGAAGTGGACGGCGTTCTTGTGGCTAAGGATGAACTTATATACAGTGAGACAGAAATCCGGAGGGTCGCAAAGCGCGGATTTGATATTGCCATGAAGAGGCGGAAAAAAGTGACCAGCGTGGATAAGGCTAATGTGCTGGATTCTTCCAGGCTGTGGAGAAAAGTCGTGGACGACGTGGCAAAAGAATATCCGGAAGTCACGCTGGAGCATATGTTAGTCGACAATTGCGCGATGCAGCTTGTGAAGGATCCGGCACAGTTTGATGTGATCCTGACAGAGAATATGTTCGGAGACATTCTTTCCGATGAAGCCAGTATGGTGACGGGATCTATCGGAATGCTTGCAAGCGCCAGCCTGAATGAGACGAAATTCGGGCTTTATGAGCCGAGCGGGGGTTCGGCGCCGGATATTGCAGGCAGGGGAATTGCCAATCCGATCGCGACGATCCTGTCCGCGGCAATGATGCTTCGTTATTCTTTTGATCTTGACAGGGAAGCGGCTGCGGTGGAGGAAGCTGTAACCGCAGTGCTGAGAGACGGATACCGCACGGCCGATATTATGTCCGACGGTATGAAACAGATCGGAACAGAAGAGATGGGAGACAGGATCTGCGAGTATATTAATTAGTGACAGCCGCTTTTAACATGCAGACCGGCATACGGAAAGCGGGATATATAACATGAGAAAGAGAGGAATTGACAGATGAGAAGTGACACAGTGACAACGGG
>CAZJRY010000125.1:0-6504 GCA_964548625.1 uncultured Mediterraneibacter sp. | reverse complement strand
CATAACAGCTCACGAACAGCTTTTATGTTTTTTTCTCTTACATGTGATCAGGATCACTATAGCTCCGCCGGCTCCGGCAACAGCTGCGGCTGCCGGAAGCGGGACGGCTGTATCTCCCGTCTGCGGCACGTCAGCGGCGGTTTCACTATTCTCCTCCTCACTATTCTTTTCTTCACTATACTTCTGTTCTATCGCCTTTACATACAGCTGCTGCATCAGATCATCCAGATCTGCATGCCTGCTGATCTCAACATCTTCCTGATACAGATATTCAAACACCACGATAGTCCTGCCGGCAAATGCCGCCGCATCGAAAATAAACTCCATCTCCGCATCCATCTTCGTTTCTTCTGCTTTAAACTTCTTTTCCACTGTCAGGACAGCGCCATCGGAAGAGTCATTTTCCCGCAGCGGCTCCCCGGTCCTCTGATCCATCAGCACGCCTATAAGCTTGTATTCTGTTCCAATCTGCATGTTTTCCATGCTGACCGTATCGATCACTCTGCTTTCTTCCGGCAGGAGCTCCTGATCTCCGGTATCCGCGTTGACCGCTTTTGTCCGGACAATCTCAGTGGCCGCATTTTCCACCGTCAGGCATCCGGTCTCTTCTCCGTTTATCCTTCCGTCTGCTGTCACTGTAAATTCGTATATCTCCTCATTCAGCAGATAGCCCGGGATCGTCTCGACTTCCCGGATACAGTAAGTGCCCGGCACAAGTTTTTCAATGGTCAGCGTACCGTCCTCACCGGTAGTCAGTATTTCTGTCTGCGGTTCTTGTATCTCTTTTTCCTCAGACGATGACTCCTCTTTTTTCCAGAAGGCAAATGTCACTCCCGACAGAAGTTTTTCACTCCCTGTCTGCGTCTTTTTAAGGACAAATTCTGACGGGATATTTTCAATCACAACGCTTTCCATGACAATCTCCGTCTCCTGATCTTTGTAACTGAGTTCCACATTCCACTCCTCTTCCGGGAGCACATACCCGGCCGGCTGTTTCGTCTCTTTGATAATGTATTCCCCGAGAAAGAGTTTGCCCGAATATGCTTTTCCATCTTCACCGGTGACAATCTTATCGACAAGTTCTCCTTTTTCGGCGCGAATCGTCCCGTCCGGCGTAATAATATCCGCCGCTGCGGTAATCTCAAATTCGGCTCCCTCAAGCGCCTCATTTGTACCGGTCTCTGTTTTCGTCACTTCAATCCTTCCCATAGCCGGCATATCCGGAAATTCGATCACAAGAGGGGAATCCCAGTCATGGCTTTCCGTTATTGTAAACTTTATATCGTCTTTGCTCAAAATATATCCTTCCGGCGCACGCAGTTCCCGAAAGTAGTATTCACCCGCCGGCAGCCTCTCCGGCAGGAGAAACATTCCGTTTTCATTCGTCTTAAAGGATTCGCAGACTTTTTTCTCAGGATAATATGTTGTCATTGTGATCAGTTCCTTATCCGCATCAAGCAGTTCGAATGCGGCGCCCGGCACAGGAACCGTCATGCCTGTCGTGCTGTCAGTCTTTACAAGCTGTACGGGCGAAACAACTGTCTGATCTTCGAGAATATAATATAATGTCTCTCCCTCTTCCGAGATGGTGATCTCAAAATCATCCACCGGCTCAAATCCTTCCGGCGTATTTTTCTCATGCACGATATAAGTATCATATACAAGTCCTCCTCGTGCATCTCCAAGCTGCTCTGTAGATGCATAACCGTTTTCGTCTGTTATGATCCGCACCGTTTTTCCTGTTGTCTTGGAAGTGATCTCAAAGCAGATCCCCTCAAGCGGTGTTTTCCGGTCTTTATCTTCCTCCGGCTCGCGTGAAAATTTAACAATATGAAGGTCTCCTCTTATAACTTTCTCCGATACCCCCGGAGCATTATAAGTATCAACCGTCTCACTTTTTCCGGATGATGTGATCTGCCTTACAAATACCTCTTCATTGATAAGATATCCTTCCGGGGCTTTTGTCTCCTGTATTGTCACCGTGCCGAGCGGAAGGACGATATTCCCTTTCGAATTCGTATAAAACGCGTCGCCGGATACTTTCTGACTTTCTTTCAGAACGGCTTTCCCTTCGTCATCTGTCCTAAGGACCCATGTCCGCGCAGCTTTCACTCCTTCTTTTGCAGGATCTTTTTCATAGTATCCGGCATAATATTTCACAGTAAACTCCGCGTCTGATAATGACGCGTTTCCCTGAGGCACGCTTTTTCCGGTCTGTTCATCTGTTTTTTCAAGGATCAGACTGACCTCGGCGCTCTGCGGATAATCTGCAGCCTCTACCACTGCTGTGCTTCCGGAAGTCACGTCCACGGTATACTTCTTATCACTCAGGGCGTATCCGGCCGGCGCGGATAATTCCTTCACATAGTATCTGCCGGCCGGAAGCTCTGCAGTACCTGTGACTCCGTTCTCATCTGTTGTCAGGACCGCCTCCTGTTTTGTGCATTGCGCGTCAGAATAAACACCATATTTCGCGCCCTTCAGGTCATAACATTCATTGCCTCCTGTCATCAATGGATCGGCGGATGTCTTTTTCAGCTTCAGGCTCCCGCTGTATTCACGATAAATCGAAAACACTCCGGAAAGCGCCTGATACCCGATGAGATATCCGTTGCTGTCAACAGCGCCTGTCGCGGGCTGGGTCTGGGAAACCACATACAGACTTCCCGTCACCTTTCCCGATGTCTTATCTACTGATGTGACCGTGAACGTATAGTTATATTTCATTCCGGCCACGGGCGCTGCCGCAGAATGCTGCGCGCATTTTACTTCAGCATCTCCTTCTCCTGACAAAATCCCCGTAAAACCCGTAAGAGTTACTCCGTAAACCGTGTGTCCGTTTCCCCCGGCAACTGATTTCACGGTACAGATACCGGTATACTTATCTCCCGTCTCCGGGAACTCCTCATTTGCCGCTGCCAGAAGCTTCGCAGTTCCCGCGGAATCAGGTTCACTGTCTCCGAATGTAATATCTACCACCTTATCAATTTCAGTCACTGTGATCTCTCTGGTGAATATGCTTCCTTCTTCCGCTGTTGCGGGCTCCAGCTCAATACCGTCAACAGTGGATACCGCAAAAGAGATCACGGGATCATCTCCTGTTTTTTCGCTCTGTTCCGTCTCCGGTTCATATATTTCCGCAGTTACTTTTACAAAAGTTCCGATGTCCAGAGACATCGTTTTTTCTCCGGAATCAAAAACAATCTCTCCCTGAGCGTCATTCTCAAGTTTTACCGTCCCCTTGCCGTGAATCCGGAATGTAACATTATAAGTATTTCTGTTTTCTGCCGCCGTATTCTCTGTCACGCAGAGTCCTGTAAGCAGCAGCCCGGAACACAGAAGAGCCGTCAGCCTCTTAACCATCCGTCTCATCCCGTCAGTCCTCCCGTCATCAGTTCTGTCCCGCACCTCAGATAACCTGCCTTGATATCATACAGGTACGCATGATCGCTCAGCACTTCTTCATCAGCTACCTGAGTGTCATTTATATCCTTCACCATCTCATCCAGCTCCGCCGTATCAATGTCTCCACTGCACGGCACAATCACAACTTCATGTACACTGCTCGGCAATACATAGTAATCTGTCTTTAATATTCCGCCGATCATCTCCATAATATGGGGATATGCAATGCATGCCGCCCCGTAATTTCTATACTTATTAGAGAGTACGTACATTCCGTCTCTTACGCAGATATTTTCAGGAAGCAGGTTTTCCGCTGTAACATCTTCCCCACAGCACGCATTCTCCTTCAGCATTTCTTTCAGAGCATGACTCATGGTAAAAAATTCCGCCGGCAAAAGCCTTTTGGAGTTGCGCGCCGCATCCTCCCACAGATCAGACGTCTGCACATCCCACTGTTCCATATGACTTTTATTTACAGTCATCGCAGCCGTTCCCTCTTCCGTCGCTTCAAGCAGCACATAGAACACGGCCGCCAGATCCAGAAACGGGATATGCGGAATCGAATCAAGGAATTTCCTGTTCTTCACCGTATTGATCAGCTTGAAAACAACCCTGTCTTTTACCCCTTCATAGCTCAGGATCCTTTCATAATCCCATGACTGTTCCTGTTTGATCTCACTGTAAAATCCCAGGATCTGATCCACGATCTTGTCGAGCGCGGTCCCCTGTCTGTAACTCTGATAATACTCTTCCAGATAAATGGTGGGCGAAATATTGATACCCGGCGTCTCGATCAATATTCCCGTCCTTTCTGTTCCGTTATTTTTTATCGCAGTATAAAGCCCTGCCTTAACACCTCCCGTCATCTTCTGATTCATTTGTCTCTCGACCGCGTCCGTAAATGTTCTGTAATCCATTTTTCTCCTTCCTGTAACGCGGTGCATTATAAATTAAATGAGAAAACCGGTACGATATATGTACCCCATGAAGGCATACGCCCCATGAATTGAATGAAAAAAATTGAACAATATTATGTGTTCTGATTATAGACGAGACAGCGCCTATAATCAATGTGGCATATTTCACAAAAAGAATCGATAAATTTCTCCCTATTTCACAAAAGGCAAAAAAAGATGCACTTTTAAAAAGTGCATCCGGTTCCGCAAAGTTAATTATGCGATGAATATTATACTCTTGACAGATACTCTCCGGTACGGGTGTCGATCTTAAGCACGTCTCCCGTGTCACAGAACAACGGTACATTAACGACTGCTCCCGTCTCAACTGTAGCAGGCTTAGTAGCGCCCTGTGCCGTATCCCCCTTGAATCCCGGCTCTGTCTCCGTAATAGCCAGCTCTACGAAAAGCGGAGGTTCTACAGAAAACACATTTCCTTTGTGGGAACAGATCTTAACTGTCTCATTCTCTTTTACAAACTTAAGTGCATCCCCTACCACTTCAGAGTCAAGCGCAATCTGATCATATGTCTCAACATCCATAAAGTTGTACAGATCTCCGTCTTTATAAAGATACTGCATGTCCTTTCTGTCAATATGAGCATTCTCAAATTTTTCAGTCGGACGGAACGTCTTTTCGACCACACCGCCGCTGATGATATTTTTCAGTTTTGTTCTTACAAACGCCGCGCCCTTCCCCGGTTTCACGTGCTGAAATTCCAAAATCTGATAAATATTCCCGTCAATCTCAACGGTAATTCCATTCTTAAAATCTCCTGCTGCGACCATTTATCTTCCTCCTTCGATTTGCGCGCCGTGCCGGCACTCCATTAGATAATTTTATACTAATTTTACTTTTTTTTCAATGCTTTTTTATAGAAATGAAGCACGATCTTCTCAAGATATCTCTTGAGTACGATCTGGATCTCTTCTTTCGGATGGATCGGTTTCACAAGGATACTGCGGATCCCGGCTCTTTTAGCCCCCCATACATCAGTAAAAAGCTGATCTCCTACAAAAAGCGTATTCGTACGGTCAGTCCCCATGATCTCCATTGCGCGGATATAGTTTTTAGTTGAGGGTTTATGCGCGTTACAGATATATTCGCTTCCGATATCCTGATTGAACATCTTTACCCGCGGCTCCTGATTATTAGAAAGCAGACAGGAGCGAAATCCGATGTCTTTCAGTCTTTGAAACAGCTTTTCAGCGCGTTCGTCCGCCGGAGCCCCATGGGGTACAAGTGTATTATCAATATCGAAGATCACTCCCCGAAACCCCTGTTCATATAATTTTTCAAACGGAATGATATATGTGGAGGCTGCATACTCATCCGGGAAAAAAGTCTCAAACATTATTTTCCATCCAATCCTGTCAGCTTCTCAATTAATTCTTCACAGATCTGAAGAATCGTCTTATTATCTGTCTGTATCACAACATCCGCCGCGGCCTCGTATTTTCCCCTGCGCTTTTCCATCAGGTCCGCAATAAACTCCACATTATTGTTTCCCTTGAGCAAAGGTCTGTCTTTGCTGTCTTTGACGCGCTCGTAGATCGTTTCGGGACTTGCGGTAAGAAGGACTACCCGTCCGTTCTTTTTCATCTCGATCACATTTTCCTCGCGCAGGGCCACGCCGCCGCCGCATGATATGATGCAGTTTTTCCCGGTCTGAAGCTCCCTTAAAAGTTCTGTCTCCAGATTACGGAAATATTCTTCCCCGTATGCAGCAAATATGTCCGGTATGCTCATTTGCTGCCGCTCCGAAATCTCCTGATCCATCTCGACCAGCTTCATGTCAAACATTGTGCTCAGATAGTCCGAAATTGTAGTTTTACCCGCCCCCATGAAACCGATCAAAACAATATTGTACGAAAACAGTTTTCTTGCCTGTATCCTCTTGCTGCTGCGCAGGATTCTCTGAAATACATCTTGGATCTCTTCCTGATATTTATTGTCTTTAAGTTTTTCATCAAGCTGTTTCTGCTGTTTTATCTCCTGTGCGGGCTGCAGGATCGGCATTCCATATGTTTCTTTATAAACCATTATCTTTTCAACAATACTGTTACGCTCCGCAAGTGCGTCTATGATCTTATCGTCGCAGAGCGCGAGCTGCTCCCGATACATTTCCAAATCGTTCATTTTT
>CAZJRY010000124.1:0-6860 GCA_964548625.1 uncultured Mediterraneibacter sp. | reverse complement strand
ACTACGTCCCCAACCGAGCTTTGCCCTGTCCCTTTTTATGCTTTCAATAATCTTTCCACATTTAAAAATCCCCATCCCGCTCCGGTTCCGGACCTTTTCACGCACGATTCCCGGAGTTTCAATTTCACTTCCACATTGGTCATATCCGGATATTTGGACAAAAGGCAGGCGATCGCTCCGGATACGACCGGGGTCGCCATCGAGGTCCCGGTCTTCATTATATACGGATGTTCTCCGGAAATCCCATACCGGGCATTACAGCTTATGATTCCCGTACCGGGCGCAAAGACATCCGGTTTCACTACGCAGGCTCCTGTCGGTCCCCGTCCGGAATAATTCACATTGTTTTTCCGTCTGGAAGCAGATCGTATCTCTGTATCGGGCACGCCCACGGTAATGACTTTCCGGCTGTTTCCCGGAACCGCGACCGATCCTTCTCCGGGACCGTAATTACCTGCCGACACGACAACAACAAGACCTCTGTCCCATAGTTCTTCAACGGCATCCAGAAAAATCTGTTTCTGTTCCCATGCAAGATCCGGCTGGGTTCCGACAGAGATGTTTACGATACGCACCTGAAAATATGTCCGATTTTTCAGAATCCAGTCAATTCCTTTCACTACATTTTCAACGTTGCCGTTTCCTTCGCGGTCAAGCACTTTTCCGACAATAAGATTTGATCCGGGCGCCATTCCGGCATATAGTCCGGATGAGACATTCCCGTTTCCGGCAAGAATACCCGCCACATGAGTTCCATGTCCGCTGTCATCGCCGCAGACGGTCTCCGGAGCTCTGTCTGTAAAATTCCCGAAAGCGGTAATTCGGCTGCTCAGATCAGGATGACAGGCAATACCGGTGTCCAGTATCGCAGTACATATACCGTTTCCTATATATTTTCCCGCAGATATATCTTCACACCAATATCCTACTGATTGTTTTACCCATTTCATAATAATCTGAAAATCGTTTCCTTTTTAATCAGAATATTCACGGAACATTGACTTTGTACCTGAATCACACTTTTCAGATGCCTGCATAATATAGAACTGTAAATAATAACCCAACTTGGAGGATTTAAAATGAGTGATTTAACTGCTACAAATTGTGGATGCGGATGCGACAACGGTAACGGAATGTCTTCATGCCTGTGGATCATTCTTCTTCTCTGCTGCTGCGGCGGCTGTGGCGGAAGCGGGTTCAGCGGCAACGGCTTCGGAAACGACAACTGCCTGTGGATTATCCTGCTCCTCTGCTGCTGCGGCGGATTCGGAAACAACGGCTGCGGATGCTGATCTGTCGACAACAACAAATAGGTTCTGAAACTTATAATGGCCGTCGGGATATAGTTAGTTCCAAACAGGGGACGATGTGGCTCGCCTGAGTCACACCGTCCCCTGAAATTTCTGAATTTAACCGCTCAGATTCTCTTTCTGTTTTTCATATTTTGCGAATATCCTGCCGAGAAGAAAAGACTGGATATAAGCCCAGAGCGCAAAACCCAAAAAAACTCCGATAATCAGGGCGATAGTAAACGATCTTCCACTGTACATTGTTAACAGCAGAATCCCCCCACTGATAATCACCATCATTATTGTTGATAGTATATGAGCTGCGCTTAAAAACATCGAATTTATGAAATAATACCTCACCGAAGTCTCAAATCTCCCTATATACGGAAATATGTATATAAATATCAGTATCCATACTCCCAGGATCATCGCAAGAACAAACCGTACAGCCGTATTCATCATTCCCTCGAACACACTGCTCAGATAAAAATTGACGATCAGCAGAATCCCGGCCGCAACCATAATAAGCCAACAGATTGTAGCAGATTTAAAATTCTGCTTATACGACCGCAGATATTCCCTGACTACCGACGGCTCTTCTCCCCTGACCAGTTTCATTGTCACAGCATACAATGAAGCAAGAGCTGTCCCGATCGTAAAAGCCGGAAGTGAAGTAATCACAAAAACAATATTCAGAAGAATCAGGTCTCCCAGTCTTCCGAAAAACCGCATTATCGGACTGTCTGTAACAAAAAAATTCATATAATCACAACCTTCTCCGTTGAAGATCCTCCTGTTGCTCAAATATTATTTTCCAAGTCTGATCACATTCCATGTGGCTTTTTTCAGCTCACTTGTAATAATCCCTCCGTCCATTGCCGACCGGTCGGTAGAATGCGGCATGACCCGTTGTTCTTTTGCGGAATTTTCCAGTTTCAGATCATTTGCTTCCATTACAATATGATCAAGGATACGGTACCCTTCAAAACCGCGTATATCCGTTGTAAGTACAATATCTTCTGTCAATGTTCTGTTCACCGCAAAAATCGTCAGTTCATCTTCCACTTCATTGTAGACGGAGACGCTGTCTATATCTGTCACATCCTCGTGTCCGGAAGTATCATGCCGGGGGGAGGTCAGAAGAGGTTGTAAAACTATTCCTCTTCCATATGTCGACACATGCATAAACGGATAGAAAATCGTCTGCTTCCAACAGCAGCCGCCACCCGGTTCGGTCATAATCGGAGCAATTACGTTCACAAGCTGCGCGAGACATGCTATTTTAACTCTATCCGCATGTTTCAGAAGGGTAATCAGCATTAAACCTACCAACAGAGCATCTTCAAATGTATAAATATCTTCCAGCATCGGAGGCGCTGACTGCCATGGATGATTTTCTGTAATGTCATCATCAGCCTCATTGGAATGAAACCATACATTCCACTCATCGAAACTGATATTGATGTCTTTCTTCCCGCGTTTCTTAGCCCTGACATAATCGCACGTTGCAATAACGGTCCTGATAAACTGATCCATATCATCCGAACATGCAAGGAAATCCAGACTGTCATTATTTCTGTTACCGTAATACTGATGCATAGAAACATAATCTACATAATCATAGGTATGCTCCAATGTTGTGGATTCCCATTTAGGGAAAGTCGGCATATCCAGCGCGGAGCTTCCGCAGGAGACCAACTCAATATCAGGATCGATCAGCTTCATGGCCTTTGCCGTTTCCTCAGCAAGACGTCCATATTCTTCCATTGTCTTGTGCCCGAGCTGCCATGGGCCATCCATCTCATTTCCGAGACACCATACTTTCACCTTATGAGGTTCTTTATATCCGTGAGCGATCCTCATATCACTGTACTTCGTTCCTCCGGGATGATTACAGTATTCCAGAAGATTGCACGCGTCTGCGATTCCTCTTGTGCCAAGATTGACAGCCATCATCATCTCCGAGTTAACCTTTGCGGTCCATTTTGAAAATTCATTCAGGCCTACCTGATTTGTCTCGCGGCTCCGCCATGCCAGTTCCAGACGTGACGGACGCTTATCTGCCGGCCCTACACTGTCCTCCCAGAAGAAATTCGACACAAAATTGCCGCCCGGATATCGGATGATCGGTACGTTCAGTTCCTTAACCATTTCAATCACATCTTTACGGAAACCATCTTCATCCGAATGAACGTTTCCCGGCTGATACAGCCCGTCATATACGGCTCGTCCAAGGTGTTCGATAAATGAACCGTATATTCTTTTATCAACTTCCGAAATCCGGAAATCCTTATCAATGATCATCTTTGCAGTTTTAGACATAACCAACCTCCTATTTTGAATTATTCTGTTTTTTTACTCCTTAACCGCGCCTGCTGTCATGCCTTCGATAAAATATTTCTGGAAACATATGAACAGGATAAATATCGGAATGATGGAAAATACAGACCCGACGACCAGCAGACTGTAGTTCTGTCCGTAAGGATTGATCAATGTATTCAATCCCAGCGTTAAAGTATATTTACTCGAAGAACGAAGGACAAGCAGCGGCCATAGATAATTATTCCACGCGTTCATACCGTTCAGAATTGCCATAGCTGAAAAAGCCGGTTTCATAATAGGCATAATCAGCCGGAAGAAGATTCCGAACTCCGTTGCTCCGTCAATCCGTCCCGCCTCCAACAGCGATCTGGGAAGGCCCTGAAGATACTGTCGAAAGAAAAAGATTGTCGATGCGTGGGCAACAAACGGAATAATTACCGCGAAATAACTGTTCATAAGTCCCCATGTCGACATCTGCTTATACAAAGGAAGCATCACAACTTCAAGTGGTATAGAAAGTATAAGCAATACTATAACAAACAGGAAGTTCTTTCCTCTAAATTCATACGCCGCAAATCCATATCCTACAAAAGCGCTGACAAGCAGCGTTGCCACTACTGTAAATATTGTAAGGACAATACTGTTTCTGAACCACATCCAATAATCATGATCGCCTGTAAAAAGCAACACATAGTTATCTAATGTAATCCTGTCCCAATCAATCCCCAGATTCAGCCCGTATTGAAGAAGGTCGCCGCCCGGCTTAAAGCTGGCAAGCACGATAGAATATATCGGCAGAATGATCAGAACAGCAATAATCGTAAACAGTATAAGCATCAGGATTGTGCTGATTCTGTTTTTTTTCTTCTGATCCATATTATCTTTCCTCCTTCTTAAATGTTCCGGTTGCGGTAAGCTGGATAAGATTCACGATCATAACAATTACCAAAAGCACCAGACCGACAGCGCAGGCATATCCCATCGCCCGTTTTTCTATACCCTGTCTATACAGATATCCCACGATCGTCAGTCCTATATTCTGAGGTGAGTTATTTCCTTTCCACAACATATAACTTTCATTGAACATCGCGAGTCCGGCATAGATACTGATAGTAAGCACATATACCGTAGTCGGTTTAATAAGAGGCACTGTAATTTTGGTAAACTGTTTCCACTTGCTTGCGCCGTCAATCTCTGCCGCCTCATATATGTCTGTTGAAATACTCTGCAGCCCGGCAAGAAAATACAGGATATTTACACCGGTCCATCTCCAGCATGCAAGAAGCAGAAGAATAAAATAAGATGGCCATTCCAGATTCAGCCATTTAACAGGATCAAGACCAAACATACCAATCACCTGATTTGCGAGGGATGTGGTCTGCTCACCGAAAATAAGACGGAATATCGTACCCGCAACCACAACTGATGTAAGAGCCGGAATAAAATAAATCGACTTAAATAATCCAGGATTCTTCATCAGCTTACTGTTCAGAAGAACCGCAAACAACATTGGAAAAGGGATCAGCAGCACCAGGGTTCCTATCATATATCTTGTACTATTGTACAATGCTTTCAAAAAAATCTTGTCAGATAACAGCCTTGTATAATTATCAAGCCCTATCCACTCATCATTCAGGACATCCTGAAAACTCAGAAGCACACCGTTTCCGATCGGAAACAGCCAGAATAAAATGACTGTAAGGACGAAAGGGAGTACAAATATATACGGGGCCACTTTCTGAGAGTAAAAAAGTTTCTTCATAGTTCCTCTCCTGTTCTTAATCTGATAGAGACCGCTGTGCGGCAGATGCACATACGGCCTCTATCTGTTTCCAATGGCTATAGTCAGGTTCTCACACACAAAAACCTCAAAGCCATTCTGTTTTACTCACCAAACTCGTTCAAAAGTGTTTCCTGCGACTGTTCAAGCGCCTCAGTAACATCCATATCACTTTCGTAAATATTATACAATGTCGTAGTTGTAAACTCGTTGTTTACAGACGGCATCCTCTCATCTGTCGCAGATTCAAGCAGTCCGATGCTGTCCTCAAGCTCCAGCAGAGTATCGAAAGGATATGTTGTAAAGAACTGTACATACTGATTGTCAGGATTCTGTGTCAGATCGGTATCCGTCCATACCGCTGTATTGACCGGATCAAAACCGAGGACATTCCATACTTCTTCATTCGCTAATTCTGACAGCTTGATATATGCAAATACTTCTGCTGCGAAATCCGCATTTTCAGAAGACGCTACAACCGCGGTGCCGGTTCCGCCGCCGCCGATCGTTTCCACTACGTCTTCTCCATCTCCCCATACCGGAGGAGCTGCGATCGCGACTTTTCCGGAAAGATCCGTCATATAATTTGTAAATCTGGATGCCTGCCACATCGGCATGATCTGCACGGCGAAGTCTCCGCTGTTATAAGAAGCATATGCTTCCTCATCATCCGGCTGCCCGCCCGGTATTGTCTGGAATGCTCCTGTATCTTCCATCTCTTTGATATAGGTAAGAACTTCTACCATCTCATCGCTTGTCAGATCAAGATTTCCATCTTCATCGAAGTAATCGCCGCCTTTCTGCGCAAGCATCAGGTTGATCATCCACTGTGCCGTTGTCTCAACACCTGCGAACGCTTTTCCGGTTGCTTCATAATACTGTACGCCGGCTTCTTTGAAATCATCCCACGTCTCAATTGTTGTATAATCGATCCCCGCATCTGAGAGAAGTTCTTCATTATAGAATGCGACTGTTGTTCCTACATGAGTCGGAAAGCCATAAATTGCTCCGTCTTTTGAGTAGAGATCAAGACGTGCCTGAACAATATCGTCTTTATAAGGCTCGACATAATCCGTCAGGTCGAGAAGCCCGATCTCACCGGTTGTAAACGACGGGAATTTGCCGACTTCAATATCAACAACATCCGGAGCGCCCTCTCCCGATTCAAGAGCAAGAGACAGCTTATTATGCATATCGTCGTAGTTTAATGTGCTGATCGTAAGTTTTACCTGATTATCGGGGTTCTCCTCGTTCCAGTGTTCAGCCATCTCTGTGTAAAAATCCGCATGAACTTCTGTAAAAATCCACACCTCCAACTCCGTATAATCTCCTTCTACATCCATCTCGCGGACTCCTGCCGAATTATCTGTAGACGAAGAATCATCACCGGAATCCGAATCTTCACTGCTTCCCGATGCGCATCCCAGCAATGATGTGGCCACCATAGCAACACAAAGCAGTATAGTTAA
>CAZJRY010000123.1:0-6949 GCA_964548625.1 uncultured Mediterraneibacter sp. | reverse complement strand
TATCTACGTAGTATACCAGATTCACCTGTTAAAGTCAATCTGTTTTTCGCCGTTTATATATACAGCTTTAACATTCAGTTCCTTATCCATCAAAACAAAATCCGCATCCTTGTCCGGCGTGATGCTTCCGCAGCGATCATAGATCCCGATCTCTTTTGCCGGATTCATTGTCGCGCATCCGACGGCATCCTCCAACGGGATTCCCATCTTCCGGACAGCCACACGCATACAGCCCATAAGATCTGTCGCAGATCCCGCGATCGTACCGTCAGCCAGCGTCGCTTTCGGTCCTTTTACGAACACTTCCTGTCCGCCCAGAGTGTACTGTCCGTCTGCAAGACCGGCAGCCCTCATGCTGTCACTGATAAGGATTATCCGATCCGGTCCGAACATGCCGAACGTTGCGCGCACTACTGACGGATGAATATGGACTCCGTCACAGATCAGCTCCACATGGCATTTTTCATTATCATACGCAGCTCCGATCACACCCGGCTCTCTGTGATTGAAGGGCGGCATTGCATTGTAAAGGTGTGTCACATGACTTACCCCTTCCGCCAGAGCCTTTGAAGCCGTCTCATAGTCTGCCGCTGTGTGAGCTGCAGATATCACGACCTCGTCTTTTACCTCACGGATAAACTGCAGCGCCCCGTCACTTTCCGGCGCGATATCTACCAGTTTGATCAGGCCGCGCGCCTCTTCCTGAAATTTCCTGAACAGGTCTGCATCACATTTTCTGATATGCTCTGCTGCCTGCGCGCCCCTTTTTTTCTCGCTGATAAAAGGTCCTTCCATGTTGATCCCGACCAGTTTGGCGCCCTCGGTTCCCCTGTATGAGCCGGCAGTTTTCATGATATTATGGAGTTCTTCCTCTGACAATGTCATGGTTGCCGGACAGATCGATGTAACACCGACGGACGCCTCATATTTTGCCATATTCGCGATTCCCTCTTCTTTCGCGTCACAGAAGTCATCCCCCACGCAGCCATGGAAATGAATGTCTATCAGCCCCGGAATCATGTAGCAGCCTTCGCCGTCCAGCACTTCTTCGCCATCGGCAGGGGCGGCGGCAAATCTGCCGTTGCTTACAAATACTTCACCCGGAACGAATTCCTTATCTTCCGTATATACCTTTACATTCTTGATGATCATAGACTGTACCTCCCCGATCTGCTGATTAGGTCATTCTTCCGGCATTTTGGAAAGCGCCGCTTCATCCGCGACAATAACGACATCGCTGTGGAACTGCAGGATAGATGCCGGCAGTTCCGGCGTCACCGGTCCGTACACTGTTTTGGTCAGGGCGTCCGCCTTATCCTCCCCGCTCGCGATCAGAAGTATCTTCTTCGCTTTCAGGATCGTGCCGATCCCCATCGTATACGCCTGACGGGGAACCTCGTCCGCAGATGCGAAGAATCGTTTATTCGCTTCTATCGTACTTTCCGTCAGATCCACGCAGTGCGTTGTCCTTGCAAATGATATGTCCGGCTCGTTGAATCCGATATGTCCGTTACGCCCGAGCCCGAGCAGTTGGATATCAACTCCGCCCATAGACTCGATCAGTTTTTCATAGCGCTCGCACTCCTTTGCCGCATCTGCCGCCATTCCGTCCGGAACATTTGTATTATCCGGATTAATGTTGACTCTGTCAAACAGGTGCCTGTGCATAAAATAATAATAACTCTGCTCGTTATCCCGTGTCATGCCTTTATACTCGTCCAGATTTACCGATCTCACCTCAGAGAAATCAATATCCCCTTTCTTGTACCACTCGACAAGCTGGTCATAAGTGCCGATCGGTGTGGATCCTGTCGCAAGCCCCAGTACGCAGTCCGGTTTTAAGATCACCTGTGCCGACAGGATGTTTGCAGCTTTTCTGCTCATTTCCTCATAATTTGCCGTTTTATAGATTCTCATTTCTTACTTTCTCCTTTTCGCAGAATAAAACAGCCGCTTATCTGTATTCAATACTGATCAGCGTCAGTCCCCGTGACGGCGCGGTGGCTCCGGCCCGCTCCCGGTCTTTTGCCGAGAGTATTTTTTTCACATCTTCCGGTGTCCTGAATCCTCTTCCCACTTCCGTCAGGGTTCCGGCAATGATGCGCACCATATTATACAGGAATCCGTTTCCTTTGACGCGGAGCAGAATCTCATCTCCGTCTTTTTCTATATCCAATGCATGGATTGTACGTACCGTAGTCCTTGCCCCGGTATGGATACTGCAGAAGCTTAGGAAATCATGTTCCCCCTTCAGATACTCCGCCGCCGCTCTCATTTTATCGAGATCCAGAGGAAACGACACATGCCATGTATATTTCCTTCTGAGCGGGTCCGGTATCTCACGGTTCAGGATACGATATTCATAAGTCTTGACAGAACTCTTATATCGCGGATGCCAGTCCTGCGGCACTTCCGCCGATGTTACTGCAACGATGTCTTCCGGCAGAAGGGAATTTACCGCACAGGCGAAACGCTCTGCCGGTATCGTGGAACATGTGTCAAAGACAGCCACATTGCCCATGGCATGCACCCCCGCATCCGTCCGGCTGGCGCCGGTCACACGGATATCCTCTCCCGTCAGCCGGGAAAGGGCACGGTCCAATACCTCTTCCACTGTGATGCCGTTGGGCTGGATCTGCCAGCCGCAGTAATCAGTGCCGTCGTAAGCGATGGTAAGTTTAATTCTACGCATGACAACCTCCCGGTTGGGGACGTAGTAAAACCGAGTTTTACTACGTCCCCAATTAAACTTCAACCTGTCCCAAAGCGAATATTGATCAATCAGTCTAACTTAAAAAATCCAAAGTTTAAAGGGAACAAACCTTCCAATCACAAATATTACAACAAGATACATCAAGGTTAAAATATATGCAACCCTGTCTCTGTTCTTATACCGGAGCGGTTTCATCTTTGTGCGCCCCTCTCCGCCGTGGTAACACCGGGACTCCATCGCCATTGCCAGATCGTTCGCTCTCCGGAACGCGGACACGAACAGCGGCACCAGTATCGGCACCATCGCTTTTGCCCTCTGGATGATGTTTCCGCTCTCAAAATCCGCGCCTCTCGCCTGCTGAGCTTTCATGATCTTATCGGTCTCTTCCAGCAGGATCGGGATAAAACGCAGCGCGATGGACATCATCATCGCCACCTCATGGACCGGAACGTTCAGTTTGTTCAACGGATAGAGCAGTTTCTCCATACCGTCAGTCAGGCCGTTGGGCGACGTGGTAAACGTCATAATGGAAGAGCCTGCCACAAGATACATCAGCCGGACCGCCATAAATACGGATGTCCTCAGTCCTCCTTCCGTGACCGTAAAGATCCAGAAACACACCAGTGTATCTCCGTCCCGGGTGAGGAACAGGTTCATCACCACAGTAAACAGGAGCAGGATCACGATCGGCCTGAGACCTTTTACAATATATTTCAGCGGCACTTTTGACAGCCGGATCACAGTTCCCAGATAAACCGTCGCGATCACATATCCCAGCAGACTGTTCTGTATAAATAGAGACACAAGGAAAAGCAGGGTGCAGACGATCTTCACTCTTGGATCCAGCCTGTGTATCCGGCTCTCTGCCGGGTAATACTGCCCGATTGTTATATCTCTGATCATAATAACTCCTCTACATCTGTAAGCTCGCTGCCAGTCCGAAAGCGCTTCATGATCTCGTCAGCTGCTTCCTCTACCGTTGTGGCGTCAGGGGATACATCAAATCCCCGCTGTTTCAGATCATGCATCACATAGGTCACCTGCGGAGCAGAAAGTCCTACTTCTTCGAGCTCTTTATAGTGCCGGAACACTTCCCGTGGCGCCCCGTCCAGCATCTTCTCCCCGTGGTTCATGACAATGATCCTCTCCACATACCGCGCGATATCTTCCATGCTGTGAGACACAAGGATCACCGTCATCCCGGTTTCCTTATGCAGCTTCTCCACCTGATCGAGTATCTCGTCCCGTCCTTTCGGATCGAGCCCGGCTGTCGGCTCATCCAGGATCAGCACCTTCGGCTTCATGGCGAGCACTCCGGCGATCGCCACTCTTCTCTTCTGCCCTCCGGACAGCTCAAAAGGCGACTGCTTATAATATTTCTCCGGGAATCCGACCAGTTCCAGGGCTTCTCTCGCGTTCTTCTCACATTCTTCGGGAGATAACCCCTGATTCTTCGGGCCGAAGCAGACGTCGCTTATCACATCCACCTCGAAGAGCTGGTACTCCGGATACTGGAACACCAGCCCCACCCGGCTCCGCAGGGCGCGCATATCGTATCCCTCGTCGTAAATGCTTTGCCCCTCATAGAGCACTTTGCCCGACGTGGCTTTCACAAGCCCGTTCAGGTGCTGGATCAGCGTGGACTTTCCCGATCCGGTATGTCCGATGATCCCCGCAAACTGTCCCTGCGGGATCTCAAAGCTCACGTCATTGAGCGCGTGCTTTTCATATGCCGTCCCCGGACTGTATACATAGCTTACATGTTCTAACGCAATTGACATAATGCCTCCACCAGTTCTTCTCTTCTCAGGATTCCTTTCGGAAGATCTAATCCCCGTTTTCTCAAAGTCTCCGCAAGCATTGTCACCTGCGGCACATCCATCCGATATGATCTCAGCTCGTCCACACGGCTGAAAATCTCCCTCGGCGTCCCGTGCATCACGATATGCCCGTCATCCATGACAAATACCTGATCCGCATCTATTACTTCTTCCATGTAGTGTGTAATGAGGATAACCGTAACATTCTTTTTCTTCCGCAGTTCCTCCACCGCGCGGATCACTTCTTTTCTTCCGTTCGGGTCGAGCATGGCCGTAGGCTCGTCCAGCACAATACATTTCGGTTCCATAGCAAGGACTCCCGCAATGGCCACACGCTGTTTCTGTCCGCCGGAGAGCTTATTCGGCGAGTCTTTCCGACGGTCAAGCATCCCCACCGCTTTCAGGCTTTCTTCCACTCGCTGCCAGATCTCGTCCGTAGGCACGCCCAGATTCTCCGGACCGAATCCCACGTCCTCTTCCACCACAGTGCCGATGATCTGGTTGTCCGGATTCTGAAATACCATTCCCGCCGTCTGCCGCACATTCCACAGCTCCGCCGGATCTTTCGTGTCCTTTCCGTCCACCCACATGGTTCCTCCCGTGGGGACAAGGATTGCATTCATATGCTTCGCAAGCGTGGATTTGCCGGAGCCGTTATGTCCCAGAATCGCCACAAAAGAGCCCTGGGGCACATCGATATCAACGCCGTCAATGGCACGTTCCGCACCGATTACATTCCCCTCTTCGTCCCGCTTGTCATATTCGTAGATCAGTTTTTCGGCATATATCATTTCTGTCGGCATGATCCGCCCTCCGTCTGTTTTGGTCTTAGATTCACTGGGTTTTATTGTACGGCATCCTGCGATATTTTGCAATACTGAAAGCTCCCGGAGCAGGCAGGCGTTTTCATCAAAACACCCTGCCCTCTCCGGGAGCGGACTCACGATTATCAGTGTATCATTTTAATACATTTTTGTCAGCGGTTGATCGACGAAGCCATCCTGTGATAAGTATGTCTCACCCCGCGGATCACCTTGCCGTACTCCATGATATTTTCCGGAAGGGCCATTCCTACATACCCGGAATCTCCCAGATGGTGCAGATCCGTGCCCGTCATCTTGCACATCAGCGCGATTTCCCGGATCGTCGCAGTGTCCGCGCCCTCCTGGGACGTACCGACGGCTGTAAGAGTCAGCTTGCCGAGCTTATGCACGCAGGATACCAGTCCGCGGATATATTCCGTGGTAATCCCCGGGACAGTGCCCGGAGCGGGCATCAGGATCACATCTGCCCCTGCCCCGGCAAATGCCCGTGCATCCTCCTCCGTGATAATATTTTCGCCGCTCTCGGCTAGAATCCCCGCCGCATGCATCTTGCCTGCGATCAGCAGGATCTGATCACCGAATTCTTCCCTGTATCTTCTCAGCGTATGAATGATCGCGCTGTTTGTAACGCCGCCCCCCGGATTCCCCGTAAGTACGATGAAATCAACTCCCATCTCTATAGCCTTCCGGGCATTTCCTACAGTTGCGGTCCGGCCGGACGTCAGATCCCATTCACCATTTGTTTCTACCGTACTCTCCGTGTTCCCATCCAGCGGCTCCAGATTGATCCCCACCGCTCTTCCGGTAAGTCTTTTTATCTCACGGATCGTATCTTCGGGCGCTGTGTCCGGAAGCCCCTGTATCACTGGTTCGCTGACGTCGAACAAATTCAGGATGAGCAGATCCGCGCCCATGGCCGCGGCGAATTCGGCGTTGGTCACATCGCCCAGCATGGGGCGGACACCCCCGATCGTCTCGCATACCAGTATCCGACCCTCGCTTCCCGCGATGGAGTCCGCCAGTTCCTTTCCGGTCATCCGCTGTATTTCCGACGCCGTACAGTCCAGATATCTTTTACTCATTATATATGTTCTCCTGTCTGATAAATACTTGTTCCGTTTATCTGATCTCAGCTCTCGCCGCCGCGTCTTTGTAATACTTGAACTCTGTAAATACTTCGTTCTTGTACGGATTCTTCTTTCTCTTTACAGACACATAAATGATATATGCCAGCGCGATAATGTTTGTCACAAGAGCAAGCGCGCTGACGACTGTCATCATCGTCGGGTCCGCATTCGCATTTCCGCCTTCCGTGATGCCGTTCAGCGTACCGTCCGCGTAGAGCTTCGGGAGCGTGGCCCACGGAAAGATCTGCGTCCCGTCGGATAGCGTCTCCTGAAAAAGCGGAAATACCTGGGCAAACATACACCAGATACAGAGGGTGTGCGCCCGGTTCATGATCCATCCGCCCTTGTTCCACAGAAGAGCGGCAATCGTCGGCGCCAGCAGAAGGGCGACACCGCAGAACCATGCGTGGGTCGGCAGACAGTTATATGTATAGGCGAAATTCCAGATATCATACACAATAATAT
>CAZJRY010000122.1:0-6975 GCA_964548625.1 uncultured Mediterraneibacter sp. | reverse complement strand
GGAAACTGCATTATAATACAAGCAAGGGCAGGACCTCAAAAAATCGGCTCTGCCCAAAGTAACTAATGACATATCTTATATCAGTTTTTTTGAGTTTACACAAAACTTGAAACGGTCTCCCTGCCCGATAATGCTCACGCCAATTAATATAAACTTTGTATTACTTAGCAGGCTATTCCCTTGGATAATCCCATCTCGTCCGAAGTTTAATTCCATGCACTCGCAGGCACTGAGTAATAATCTGAGGATTTACACCAAAATGCTTGGCAATTGTGCCACGGTAGACATTTTCTGGTACATATTAATGACTACCTCGTCATCTATTTTTGCTCGCGCTTTATCCTTTCGAACTTCGACACCCTGCTGTCGAAGCAGCTTTACAATAGTCGTTTTGCTGCACTTGTACTCAACTCCAAGTTCGATGCTGGTTTTGCCAGATTGATAAGCGTCAACCATTTTCTGAATTTCCTCTGGGGCGAAAATTCTTTCGTAAGGTCGCTGAAGTTGCCTAACTACCGTTTTGTCCTTATAATATTCATTTTCGCCATTGTCTTTTTGGGATTCATGCGAGATAATAGGGTAACGGGACGCTCTGGCTGGATCTCGTTTCCTCGCATTGAGAATTGCGTGGTAATTTTTCGAGTTAGCCTCCGATAGTCCCATTGAAATCCCTTGATTTTATGGTGTTTCTGACGTTCCGTAATCAAAAGGTAATCCGACATATGTTCGATTACACGCTCCCAAAGCGGAATTCTGGTATCTAATCCAGCAATTCCGCTTTTTTTCATGATTTTCGGTTCCTGCTGTAGAATTTTTTCGTGCAACTTATATCCGTATGCCCCATAAGCTCAATTATATTTTTATCCGGGATCTGATTATCCAACAGGATTTCGGCTGGTAAAATCTCAGGCGACTGTAAGGACGTCTGAGACATGATAAGCTCTGCCGCCTTCAGAAAAGAATATCCCTCGACTTTGATCAGGTAGTCTAACGCACTTCTGCCCCCGATTTCCCTGCTCCATCACATTCATTTCCCGTTGGAGATCTTCAGGCTTTCATGTAACCTCATGCGATAGACACTCCCGGTGATACAGACTAATTCAGAGGGAGCATAGGTTTTCAGATAGGAGAAAAGATCGATCTGCTTGATCTTTGTGAGGGTGTCCGTCGGGATATATGGCATGGCATTCATCTCATTTCCTGTCCCGGATTTGATAGATAATTTGGATCTATCAGGACATGAAAATAGCCGACTGATTCTTGTTTGAACCAATCGGCTATGTAAACAATTCTATGTTTTCACTATATTTCTATTTCTGAATCTCCCAGTATCCAGTTTTATTTGCCCCTTTTCTCTCAACTATTCCCATTTCTTTCAGTTCTTTTATAATCCTGTTGACTTTTCGGACACTATATCCAGTATAGCTACTCATTGCTTTTATCGTAATGTGAGGATTCTCAATCATTTTAGAAACAATAATTTTTTTCTCTTCATCCATATCGTTTATTGTGCCATTTATTATGCCATTTATTGTGCCATCCTCATTTATTATGCCATTTATTCCGCCACTTTCCACTCTGTTTGTATCTTTTTCCATTCCATCAATAGTATTTTTATCAGAAAACGGAAAAACAACTTTTATGAAATGATCTGATATTGTAAAAATATCTTTGTCATAATATTTCAATATGCGGCTCATACCCGATCCGAGCTGTTCTACCAGCCCAACATCTTTAAATACTCTCATCAGTTCCCTGTTTCGAGGCATACTGCTGCAACTGAAGAAATCCTCTTTACTCTGACCTGATATAAGTCCGCCGTATGATGTAAATTCCATACGATTACTAAAAATCTCAAAAACAGGCGGTATTTCTCTGGAAAAATCATTGTGGACGATAGCATTGATCAGTGCTTCCCTCAATGGTACGGGTTCGACCAAATTTTTTTCTATCCTCTTTGTACTTGTTACTTTTGCTTTCGTAACATTTTCAACTTTCATTTTCTCCAAGACTTGATTTGTCGCTTTGATCAAAGAACAATACCCATATTCCTCATTTTCGATCAGATCAACCTTATCTGTCCCGGCATATTTAGCGACTTTAATAGACACACCGTTTTCATCTGCCAGCAAATATGCAATATAATTATATTGCCCGTCTGGTGTGAGTAACTCAAGGCTCTGAGCAAATCTATTATTTAATTCCAGTCCACGTTCCTGATAATAAATTTTTAACTGTGCAAAAGTCAAGTCCTGTCTCGGGGACGGAATATTACGCAATGTAGTATGTATTCGTTTCGAATACAGCTCATCTATCAATGTCGTTGGCATAGGCTGTGTAGAAGTTCCAATCCTCATAAAGCATCCATTTGGAGACATTCCTTTATTTTTTATATAATATGGTTTTTCAAGACCGCTGGAAATAATAATCTTTGTCACAGGCACTCCATCTATGACATCCATAACGATATCGAAGAGACCTAATGTTGAAGGCAAAATATTATTCTTAATTCTGTCTGCAATTTTCAGCTGTAGAGAATCCAAATCCGGAAGTTGTATTGGCTTTCCAGCATCATCTACACCAATATAAAGGACACCGCCTTCATGATTATTCAAAAAGGCGACAATTTCTTTTTCCAGTTTATCATTCAGATTTGCTTTTAGCTCTACTCGGTTACTTTCTTGCAGCATCTGATCCTCCTTTAAAACAATTCTATGAAAAATATAACTTTTCTAAGATATGTCATACAATGTCTAATATATCTGCTCTGAGTCACTTATGTCTCAATAAATTTGTTTGTATGCCTTTATTCTACCATACTGCAATCTGAACTTCTATAAAATTCCCAACAACTCCATCATCTCCATCATCTCCACCTCTGCTCTCCCGCCCGGCAAGTAATACTTTATAGCCTCGAATGCTCTCCGGTCATCTTCCAATGCCAGAAACCGAGACAGTGCTTTCACTTCTTCCACCGACAGTTTCATATTCTCAGTAATTTCATCCCCGGCTGTAAGCATAGAACTTTGTATGTATTCTATCGGAGCTACAATTATCACAACAGGAGTAGGTATATTTGGCTTCAAGCGAAAAAATGTTAAATAGAGGTATTAGATTATGAATGTTTGGATATGGGTATTGATTTTTGGACTAATTGTTATTATTACAATACTTTTGCTAAAAGTATGTTTTTTGAAGAAGTCAGCAAGAGAAATAAGACAGACTTTTTCTGAAAAATTGAGAAGCAATACCAATACCCTTATCCAAATATCCAGCCACGATACAGATATGCAAGAGCTGGCTTCATCTCTGAATACAGAACTTAAATATTTTAATCAGAGCAGACAAAAATTTGAACATGGTGACTTGGAATTAAAAGAAGCTATCACCAATATTTCCCATGATTTACGGACACCTTTGACAGCCATTTACGGTTACTTAAGGCTGTTGCAGAACGTGGATTGTCCAGAAGAAGCAAGAGCCTATCTTACAGCAATAGAAAATCGTACAAAAGCTATGAAACAACTTACGGAAAAATTGTTTCAATATACCTTGACAGTATCTGATACAGAGGAAATGAAACTGGAAACCGTAAATTTAAACGGAATTTTAGAAAGCAGTATATCATCATACTATTCCGTATTGAAGCAAAATAATATTCTGCCAGAAATTCATATCCCGGAAACAAAAGTATTTGGTAAAGGAAATGAATACGCCTTATCTCGTATTTTCGGAAATATTATAAGTAATGTCGTGAAATATAGCGCCGGTGATTTAATAATATCTTTGACAGAAAACAGAGAATATCTATTTTCAAATCATGCGTCTGGATTAACGGAAATTCAAGTCAACCGATTATTTGACCGATTTTATACTGTGAATAATGCCCGTAAATCAACCGGGTTAGGATTATCTATCTCAAAGGTTTTAATTGAGAAAATGGGCGGTACTATTTCAGCAAAATATGAAAATGAAGTTTTAACTATTAAAATCAGTATTTATGAATAAATAAAGAAGAAGCTCTCTCTATTTTTAAGTTATCGTTCCTGAACTTCTTTTCCGCTTAAATGTTCAATCTCTATTTCATACATCTGCACAGCCTTTCCGGAAAGGGCAATCTCTTCATCAACCATGCTTTCGTCAGGGTAAAACTTCATTGCAAACCGCTTTAACAGTTCCATTGCAGCCGGCTGATCCGCGACCGGATGACAGCGTCCGAATATGACAGCACTCTGCAAAAACGGCGCCCACGATTCCTCTTTAACCGTTTCATTTCCGAATACAGTGAAGCACACCTTGTCGCAGTTCTTTATTGCGTCTACTTTGTGCCCCGCGCGTGATCCGTGAAAATATATCTTCTCATTTTCCTCGTCGTACAGATAGTTCACGGGTATCGCGTAAGGATAGTTATTGTCTCCATTTACAGCCAGAACGCCTCTGCGGGCGTCATGAAGAAGTTTCTTAGCCTGCTCCATGCCGATTTTATTTTTCTTTTTCCGGACCGGTCTAAACATTATATCCCTCCAAAAATACAATTTGTCGTTCGCATGCAAGCAAGTATAGCACAGGATGAGTTATTAGTAAATAAGCGGAAAAACGGTGCTTCCCCAGCAAACACGCCAATCGGCATTGCGAATGACGTATTTACTGCGGCGCATTTACATTTTCAGCTCAATCTGCCGTGCCCGGCTGTACTTTCCCGGACAATTTCATGTCTGTATTTACATCCGGTCTCCTTTTTCTTTTCTTTTTCATGATCGTCATCTTCCACGCGATTCTTCAGCATGCATTCCTCATCGATCTCGTAAACAGCATTTCCATCAATAATCAGTTTTCTTGTCAAGTCCGTTCCTTCCTTCCTCTTTGTTCCATATTATTTTATGAATCCTGCGCTTTCTTGACAAAAATGTACATGCAGGATCACGGTCTTTCATCTATAAAGCTTTTCCCGAATTCATATTTTTATCCGGGCCGGCATATATATTTACAACGCTATATGCAGGAGTGCCTGAGGAATGGATAAAGATATGCCCGGACTAATGACGCCTTTCGATGAACTTGTCACCACGCCGGAGCTACAGATGATCAAACTGCTCATTCCCTATACCCCTGCATCGGGGCGGCAGGCACTGGCAGGTATGGTCAAGTTTATGGAACTGAGAGAAGCGCTCCGGCTCTTTCACGGACGGAGCGGGGGGCTCCGGGCTCAGACGGTCCCGGAAGACGGATCACGTTCCTTTGCGGATATATTAAACAGTTTCCGGCCGTATCTGAAGCCGCGTGAGGCCTCTGCACTCGATATGATCATAAATATAAGGGAAATGATATCTGTCATGGAGATGATGCGGACCTCACAGGAAAACCCGGAGGGGAGCGGTCCGGGGTTTGATCCCGCAGAACTGCTCACCGGCATGCTCCCGCCTGAACAGCAGGAAATATTCCGGATGTATAGCGATATGTTTTCACAGACCTCAGACAACTCGGAGAAAGGAGATGAAAATGATGGACAACGAATGGATGAACAATCCGGCAATGAAGAATATAGATCCGGCGAAGCTGGAACTGATCCGGACGGCTGCTGAAAAGACCTCCGGCAAATCCGGACGGGATCTTGCTCCTGTCATGCTGGCGCTGATCACCGGTGCGAACAGGCAGGGAATCAGCTTCTCTCCGGATGAAGTAACCCTTATCCTTGAAATTTTAAAACAGGGGAAAAGCAAAAAAGAACAGGAACAGATCGACAGGACTGTAAGGATGACCAGCTCCGTATTCAAAAAACATCAGAAATGATCACCCGGTCTGTCATAGATATTTTCTTCCGCAGCCTTTTTCTCTGTCCGCGGATAACGAGGATCAGGCTGCTGTCCCCGGCTGTATTTCCGAGCCGCACATAATATCGGCCGGTACGGAAAATACGGAGTTCAAAACCCTTCCTCTTTCCTTTTCATCCGCATTTTTCTTCGTTTCTCCGCCGCTTCCCATTCCGCTTTCTCTGCCTCAGTCTCAAGCATCAGTCCGGGCACGGATTTGGGTCTGTCGTTTTCATCCAATGCGACCATTGTAAAATACGCCCGGTTGATGGGATGGCGCGTACCGTCGCCGATGTGTTCCACATAAGTGTCCAGCCTCACCTCAAGAGATGTATTCCCCACATATGTCACTTTTCCTATAATGACGATCATCTCTCCATTGTATGCTCCATGGATAAACCTCAGATTATCTACAGAAGCAGTGATCACATTGGAACGTGTATGGCGCATCGCCACCATGCCGGCAGCCTCATCGAGCCACTGCATGAGCATTCCGCCGAAGAGCCTGCCTGCTGAATTCAAATGGTTCGGCCGCACCATACGGGTGATCTCCACTTTTGATTCCGATACTTTTCTTGCTTCCATCACGATCTTCTCCAATCCTGATATATTTCATTTTAATGACTGGCTGTATCTTTATCTGTTGCCTGCTTTTTTATTCACCGCAGGATCAGTCCGGCTATATGGAAAGCGATAAAACCTGCCGCCCAGGCGACGGCAAGCTGGAACAGGATAATCCCGCAGGTCAGTTTTGTACTGCCAACCTCTCTGTGGATCGTAGCGATCGTCGCCGTACACGGCACATACAGCAGGCAGAATACCATCAGCGCATATGCGTTTGCCGCGCCGAAGCCCATGGCTCCGAGGGCCGCTACGAAAGCCTCCATGCCGTGGTCTGTCGTGATATTCTGTATTCCGAAAAGTACACTGCAGCTTGACACTACGACTTCCTTGGCCGCGATTCCGGAAATGAGCGCAACCACGATCTGCCAGTATCCCAGACCAAGCGGGCGGAAGAACGGAACAAGGACTTTTCCGACGACAGATCCGAAGCTGTCCGCGATATCTGTCACATATCCGGCGGGTCCGAAATTCAGGATCACCCACATGATGATCGATGCGAGGAAAATGACGGTTCCCGCTTTTGTCAGATAATCTTTTACCT
>CAZJRY010000121.1:0-7192 GCA_964548625.1 uncultured Mediterraneibacter sp. | reverse complement strand
CTAGTATGGTCTTAAGAATTTGCAGGAACTCGGCAGGCAATATAATGTTCCTATGTTATCTTCCCCTGTACTCCTCAATCCCGTCTTTCAGTCTCTTCAGCCCGTCCTCTAATCGCGCTCCCGGGCAGGCGAGGTTCATTCTCAGGAATCCGTCACCGTTATGGTACTCTTTTCCGGCGCTGACATAAAGCCCGGTCTTACTGCGGATGAACTCACTCAGTTCTTCGGAATCCTCCGTCACTTCCCGGCAGTCGATCCACAGCAGATAAGTTGCTTCTCCCCGGACCGCAGTCACATTTTCTATCTCTTGGTCAATATATTCTTCCGCTCTCTTCCTGTTCTCCCACAGGTACGCGTTCAGTTCATCCAGCCACTCCCCGCCGTGCATGAAAGCGGCGACCGGAGCTATGGCGGCAAACACATTCGGCTCCGCCACTTCATCTGTGTTAAGACCGCGATTGACTTTATGGCGGATCGTATCATCCGGTACGATCACTGCAGACGTCTGTATTCCCGCGATATTAAATGCTTTCGTCGGGGCGACACAGGTAATGCTGTTCCTTCGGCAGTTCTCCGAGACTGATGCAAACGGCACATACTCCATGCCCGGTTTTACAAGATCGCAGTGGATCTCATCGGAGAGGACTAGCACATGATGCTTTACGCACAGATCTCCGATCCGTTCCAGTATCTCTTTCTCCCAGATCTTTCCTGCCGGATTCTGCGGATTGCACAGGAGCAGCAATGCTGCCTGCGGATCTGAAAGCTTTTCTTCCAGATCTTCAAAGTCGATCTCATAGACGCCGTTTTCCAGTTTCAGCCTGCTCTCAAGCACATTCCTTCCGTTGTTCAGGATTGAATTGAAAAATATATTGTATACCGGCGTCATGACGACAACTTTCTCCGCCACAGTGGTCATCTTCCTGACAATACTTGAGATCGCGGGTACGACTCCTGTGCAGAAGATAAGCCAGTCTTTCTCTATTTCAAAGTGATGCCGGCCGCTCCACCAGGACTGATATGCCTCATACCACTCGTCCGGCACCACCGTATAGCCGAATATTCCATGGGACGCGCGTTCCGCAATGGCTTCTGACACCGCCGGAGCCGTACGGAAATCCATGTCCGCCACCCACATGGGAAGCTCTCCGTCCGGCACATCCCATTTCAGCGAGCCGGAATTTCTGCGGTCTATCATTTCATCAAAATCATATTTCATACTGCACTGTCCTCTCTTCTTACGCGCAGACGCACTGCTTCTCATGGTCGACATCACTGCAGACGATCTTTGTTTTTGACGGATCGATCTTATCCTTCTCGATAATAAGATCGCCGATATGTTCCGCGCGGATGGTACCTCCGGACGGATTTAAAACGCTGTCGATCTTTCCGTGAATATCCGCGTCCACTGTGGAATACTCAAATGCAAGTGTGGTATTGATGAGCTTGCAGTTCTTCATTACAAGATTGTCGATATAACACATACCCTGCAGACTCTCGATCGTACAGTTGACAAGGGTCAGATTCTTCGCGTTCCACCCCAGGTATTCTCCCGAAATAAAGGAATCACAGACGGTTACATTTTCACTGTTCCAGAATGCGTCTTTGGAGAGCATTTTCGCATTGCGGATCTCTACATTCTTCGCTCCGTCGAAAGAGTAATTGCCGTCCAGCTTAAAGTCATTGAGTTCCATATCCGAACAGTTCATTGCAAAATAGTCGCCCTTTGCGCTAACCCGGTCCATCTTCACTTTCTCGCAGCTCCAGAGCGTTTCCTGCGCGTTCGGGAAATCCACGTTTTCCAGCACGACGCCATGGCATCGTCTGAAATTCTTGGGCGCTTCGATCATGGCATTTCTCACGGTAATATTGTCCGTATACCATACGCCTGCGCGCGCCATCTCAAACCATGTGCAGTCCTCCGCAAGAATGTCTTTGCTGTACCAGAGCGGATATTTCCATTTGAACATACTGCCGTATAATTCAATGTTCCGGCTTTCTTTGAGGGGAGATTCTCCATCATCAAAGATCGTATCATAGATTTTAAGGTCTTTTCCCATAAACAGCGGGCGTTCTCCCGTTAAGTACTGTTGTCTTATTTCTTTTTTCTGGCTCATTTATATCTCTTCCTTTCCAATCAAATTCATAAATCTTAATATTTACATACTGTTACGCAGAAGTCTTTCTGATCTGATAGAGCAGGTAGTCCAGACAGGATATCTTCCTCTCTTCACTGTGTACATTGTCCAGCAGATCGTCTCTGTGAAGTTCGAGCAGAGCGATCTGGCGTTCAATGTCTTTCTCATCAAAACGCTCCATAAAATCCCGGATCATTTCTTCACAACAGCCTGCGTCTTTCAGATTCTGGATAAGCTTCTCTCTGGAATCCGGTCTCATATCTGTCCATCCTTTCACATGATAAAGCAGATGCCATTATTCTGCTCTGTCTGTTATATTATCTTTTCTTTCGTTATACAGTTTAGCACCGTATTATGTGAATAGCAAATACGTTGTTATAATGTATTTCCATAGTTGAACCCTATTCATATTCATGTTATAGTTACCATGATGACCGGTCAGAGCTGACCGCGGTCAACATATAGCCAGGAGGAACTTATCATGGAATTACGTGTCCTTAATTATTTCCTTGCGATCGCAAGAGAACAGAGTATCGTACATGCAGCGGAGTCACTTCATCTCTCCCAGCCCACCCTCTCCACACAGATCAAAAATCTGGAACAGGAATTGGGAAAACAGCTCTTCATCCGGGGCACGAAAGGCTCCCGGAAAGTCACACTGACCGAGGAGGGAATGATCCTGCGCAAGCGTGCGGAGGAGATACTGGATCTGGTAAAAAAAGCCGAAAATGAAATAAAAATGAGCGATGATATTATCATGGGAGACGTCTGCATCGGCACCGGCGAGACAGACGGCGTCCGTCTGATCGCGAAAGCGGCAAAGAAACTTCAGGACAGGTATCCGGGCATCAGCTATCACCTTTCCAGCGGAAATTCATCGCTCGTATCCGAATATCTGGATAAGGGGCTGATCGACTTCGGAATCGTTCTCGGAGATGTGGACCTGACCAAATATAACGTCCTCGAAATGCCTTACCATGACATCTGGGGCGTCCTGATGCGAAAGGACTCTCCCCTTGCGGAAAAAGACAGCATCGCTCCCGGGGATCTGTATGATGTGCCCCTGATCCTTTCCCAGCAGGAAGCTCAGGGCGGCACCCTTACCCGTTGGCTCGGACGGGAGCCGGATCAGCTCAACATCGCCGCTACCTTTAATCTCCTCTTCAATGCTTCCCTGCTTGTTGACGAAGGGCTCGGTTACGCGATCGGTCTCGACAAGATCATTAACACAACGGATGACAGCAATCTGTGCTTTCGCCCTCTGAGCCCCGGACTGGAGAATAAGATGACTATCATCTGGAAGAAATATCAGATTTTTTCAAAACCTGCGGAAAAATTTCTTGAGGTTCTCAGACAGTCCTTTCATGATAACGGAGCAGATATCAGCAACGGCTGAACCACCGTCTCACCCGGCTTCGTTTTGTCAGGAACGGCACTGCAAAAAGAACCGCCTTGCACACATTGTCCGCGATCATACAGTACCAGACAGCGCGAAGCCCCAGTCCCCGGTACCTGACGCAGAGGAACGTAAACAGGATGCGCACGCACCACATTCCGATTGTTTCTACAATGAATGAATACCTTGTCCGTCCGAGTCCGTAGAAAATGCCTTCCAGCACCACCATCAGTCCGAAGAACGGTTCGGACAGCGCAACAAGCCGCAGCATCCCGGCTCCCAGTTCCACCACCGGACGGCTCGGAGTAAAAAGACTCATGAGAAGATGCGCGCCGAAGAACAGTACAAGGCCGCTCACGCACATGACAGCGACTGTGAGCAGCACACTTAAAATTCCCACGGTCTTCAGCTTCTTCATATTCCCCTCGCCCCTGGCATTTCCGATAAGAGTGGACGCGGCAGACCGCAGCCCGTATCCGGGCACGTAAAAAATGGTTTCCGCCGTCACCGCGATGGAATGGGCCGCAAACACCGTTGTCCCCATTCCTGATACAAGCCCGGCGAACACCACATACCCGAAGCAGCTCACCATACTGGTCCCGAGTACCGGCGTCCCGACAGACGCGCATTCTCCCAACAGTTTTTTATCCGGCGAAAACTCCTGTAATTTCCAGCTGAGCTGACTGTTTTTGATGCAGAATATAAACATCAGGATACCGGAAAGCATATAGGATACTGCCGACGCGATGGCGGCGCCGTCCACCCCCAGTTTTGCGGGATAGATCAGAAAATAATTCAGCACAATGTTCAGCCCGTTTGCGGCAAGGCTGATGAGCATCGGCGTCTTTGTATCCTGCACTGCCCGGAGCGCCGCTCCGAGGACTGTACTGACATAGCGGAACACCAGCGGCACACTGATGATGAAGAAATAGCGGGACGCCTGATCCCGGATCGCCGGCTCTGCTCCCATCCATACCGGGATATACGGGCACAGGAGGAGTGACAGGATCTCGAGCAGTATGCCGGATGTAAGAGCCAGAAACAGCGCCTGCCGGGACAGTTTCTTTACCTGTTTCTTATCCCCTGCTCCCGCCGCCCTGGATATCAGGACAAGGATGGCCGTGCCGACAGCTCCGGACACACTGTTCACAAGCCACGTCACATTTGTAGTAATGCTGACCGAAGCCGTCGCCTGCTCCCCGAGCTGTCCGACCATTGCTGTATCCACGTACTGGAGCAGCGTGGCAAGTACTTCTTCTACGATCGTGGGGATGGATAAAAAGAGCAGCGTCCTTAAAATCTGTGTATAACCGGAATCTCCCGGACGCTGCTGTCTGTTTCTCCGGCTGACGCTGCAATTATTCACCGAAATACCTGCTGATCTCCTGCATCCTCGCCTCCTGCTTCACATGGAACGGGCAGCGGGATTCGCAGTGGCCGCACCGGATACATTCGCCTGCTTTGACTTCAAGTTTGTCATAATGACCTTTTGCCATCTCATCCCCTGCGAGGGCCAGGTCGTAATACTTATTGATCATTCCTACGTTGAGCCCTTTCGGACATGGCTGACAGTGGTTGCAGTACACACAGATCCCGTCCGCGTTCTGAGGCGTGAACTGCCCGATCACAGAATAGTCCTGCTCTTCCTCAGATGCGTCCGGATAAGACAGCACCTCCTTTAAATCCCGTGAATTTCTCACACCCGGAAGTACCGTGAGGACTGCCGGGCGGTCAAGAGCGTACCGGATGCACTGTGTTTTTGTGAGGGCCTGTTTAAAAGGCGACGTCTTTGCATTCAGGAGCTGTCCGCCGCCGAAAGGCTTCATGACAGAGATGCCTGCGCCCTCTCTCTCGCACTCCCGATACAGCTTACCTCTGTCAGAGGCCGTGCCGATGGCATAATCGCCGGTCGAATAGTCGTATGACGGATTGATGCTGAACATGACCATATCGATCAGCCCGGTATCCAGAAAACGCCGGACGATCTCAGGATCATGGGATGACAGGCCCAGATGGCGGATCACGCCGTTTTCTTTCAACGACTTCATATAATCCCAGATACCGCCTGTCATGATCTTCTTATAATCACTCATCTCATCGATACAGTGCACAAATCCCATATCTGTGTAGTCTGTGTGCAGCATGGAAAGCTGGCTCTCGAATGTCTTTCTGATCTTCTTTAAGTCTCTCGTCCAGCCGTATTTTCCGCTGTCATATACTGCGCCGAAGTGCATCTGAAGATAAACCCGATCCCGTTTACCTTCAAAGGCACGGGCATAGCACGGGTAAGGCTTCGCCTCGGAAGCCGCCATATCAAAGTAATTGACGCCGCTCGCAAGGGCAAGCTCCAGCGTCTCTTCGATTTCCGCTTCACTCCCCTCGTGGATGGATCCCATCCCGAGGCCGATCACACTGATCTTCTCCCCGCCGTGAGGGAGCTCTCTGTACTGCATATCTGCCATGTCACATTTTCTCCTGCTGATAATGCAGCCGCTCAGTCCGCGTCGTCTGCAAGGCTGCGCCGCTGCAAAATAATAAGAGCATGCCGATCCGTATTTTCAACGTCCTGTCATACTCTTATTATTTTAATCCAATATACTTATTGTCTCAAATACTTAAATCAAATATTGTGCCATTCCTAAAAGCTATGGACTTATCCGGTTATATAAATCCGTACAATAATCTTGCCTGAATTTCCATTAACATTTACAATCATTTTTCTGTCCATAGCTGCCTCCTACATACTTTCTTTCAGGATCTCTTTCACTTCATCCCGGTCAAGAACCTTATATCCGCCTTTCATGATCAGCGTGCCGTCTGCGATGCCGTCAAGCATCTCTTCCGTCGCTCCCAGTTCGGAGATATTCATGACAAGCCCAAGTTCTTTCATCCAGTTTTCCATGGCTTTGAGACCTTCTTGTGCAATCTGCTCATCGCTCTTTCCTGACGGATCCACATCCCATACATTGACAGCAAAGCGTTTGAACTTCACCAGTCCATATGGCATGATATAACGGTAATAGGGCAGAGAAACAGCGGCCAGCGTCATTCCGTGGGTTGCATTCGTATAAGCGCCTACAGACTGTCCGATCATGTGAACCATCCAGTCCGTGGACTTTCCGCGAGAAACTAACGTGTTCAGCGCCCATGTGGCAGTCCACATGATGTTGCTCCGGGCTTCATAATCCTGAGGGTCTTTATTGGCGATCCTGCTGGAATGAAGGAGAGAGCGCATCAGTCCTTCGCTGATATAATCACTGGTGTTGTCATCCTCTCCCGAGAAATACTGCTCGCAGATATGGTTGAAAATATCATAAATTCCTGCCGCCATCTGATAATGAGGCAGCGTCAGCGTATACTTCGGATTCAGGATAGAAAATCGCGGCATGATCCTCTCATCTGCAAAAACATGACCGATCTTCATCTTTGTCTCATGGTTTGTGATAACCGCTCCTGCGTTCATCTCCGATCCGGTTCCCACCATTGTCAGGACACATCCCACCGGAAGGGTCTCGCAGTCCGGTTCTTCAAAGCGGACATAGTACTTCTCCCATGGATCTTCCTCACAGTTTACTGAAACAGAGACCGCCTTCGCATAATCGCAGACAGAACCGCCGCCAACGGCAAGGAGAAGATCTGCATGATGATTTCTTGCGAT
>CAZJRY010000120.1:0-7258 GCA_964548625.1 uncultured Mediterraneibacter sp. | reverse complement strand
TTCTCGAGCAGATCCAGCAGCTCAGGCTTGACACAATGTTCCCATGTATTCAGGGCGACGGGATGCCACGGGGCAGCAGTCAATCGGATCTGTCGGATTATATGAGCCGCTATGATGATCTGATGGAGGAGTTGAGGCGGGAAAGGCTGGATGCGATTACGAAGTACACAGTCATACATAGAGCAATACGGAAGATGAAAGACGAAGAGGAAAAAGAGATCCTCGTAAGGAAATATCTGATGCGGCAAACGTGGGAAGAAATCGCGGAAAAACTAGAATGCGATCGCAGCACAGCGTTTAGAAAGCATGGAGATGCATTAAAAAATTTTAAAATTCCGAAAGATGCGACTGTTTGAGACTGTCAAATGTGTTATAGTAGTAGCATGAATAAATAAAACAAAGGGCAGCAGGCAGGATAATAGTTGAGTCTCATTTAGCATCTGGTGAAAATCAGGTGCTTTTATTATGTCTATGAATTCAGGAAGGCGATAGGATGTCGAACAGGAATAGACCGGATAAAGACGGTACGCACCGCGGAGCGTTTGAAAAGAACAAGAAGAGAATCTACGCAACGCAGACAGTATGCGGAATATGCGGAAAGCCTGTTGATTTCAACCTGAAATATCCTCATCCGCTGTCCCCCTGCATAGACCATATCATACCGCTTAACAAAGGCGGGCACCCGTCGGATATAAACAATCTGCAGCTCGCGCACTGGACATGCAACCGTCAAAAGAGCGATAAACTTATCGAAAGAAACGATATAAAAGAAGAGGTCATGAGCAACCGGGTGCTGCCGCATAGCTGTGACTGGCTGCACTTCAAAGCGAAGTGAACAGATCATCGATGGGGCATACCCCCCGCCCACCGGGCGCGCTTGAAGTTCGGGCCGTCACTGCGAAAAAAAACACACGCTAATACAGAAAGGAGTCGGCTGATGGTGAAATCAACAGAAAGTATAATCGAGGAAATGGAAAAAATAAGACAATATCAGGCGGAAATGACAAAGACGGAGGTATTGGCGATTATGAAGATAAGACGGCTTGAACGTATTGCGGATGCAATGGAGAAACAGACGGAGATATTGAAAAAGGGGAGAAGATAAAATGCCGGAATACAGAGGGATAGGATATCTCAGAAACAAATTATCTTTGAAGCGGACAAGAGTATTAAGACGATATAAGTTTTATGAAATGAAAAATATGACAAGGGACTTTGGAATTTCAACGCCTCCCGCATTGCTTGGGCTTCGATACGCGCTGGGCTGGTGCGGCAAGGCGGTGGATTCTCTGGCGGATCGTCTCGTGTTCAGAGAATTTTCGAACGATAATTTCGATATGAACGGGATTTACGCTATGAATAATCCGGATGTCATATTTGACAGTGCTATAACCTCGGCGCTGATCTCTTCCTGTTGCTTTATATACATATCTCTTGGAGACGATGAATTTCCTCAGATGCAAGTGATTGACGGAGGAAACGCAACGGGCGTCATGGATCCGATCACAGGACTGCTTAAAGAAGGCTATGCGGTACTTGAAAGAGATGATAATGACACTCCGATATTAGAGGCGTATTTTACAGTGGGAGCTACAGAATACTATGATAAAAAAACAGGGGAAAAGAATCTGATAAATAATAATGCGCCGGCACCTCTCCTTGTTCCGGTCGTATACCGGCCGGACGCAAAACGGGTATTCGGGCACTCTCGGATCAGCAGGGCATGCATGTCGATACAATCGTCTGCGATCCGGACAATTAAACGGTCCGAGATAGCCGCTGAATTCTTTTCTTTCCCGCAGAAATACGTGACAGGACTATCAAATGACGCTGAGAAGATGGACAAATGGAAAGCCACAATGTCCAGTTTAATGACGTTTACGAAAGATGAAGATGGAGATCATCCAACCCTCGGGCAATTTACACAGCAGTCCATGACACCGCATACGGATCAGCTCAGAATGTTCGCGGCGCTGTTTGCCGGGGAAACCGGACTGACCATGGACGATCTCGGCTTCGCAACAGAGAATCCGTCAAGCGCCGATGCGATCAAGGCATCCCATGAAAATCTGAGGCTGGCAGCGCGAAAAGCCCAACGGACACTTGGCAGCGGGCTATTGAACGCCGGATACCTGGCCGCATGTCTCCGAGATGATTATCCATATTACAGGAGTCAAGTGAATCTGACAAGACCGGTATGGGAGCCGATTTTCGAACCGGACGCGTCCATGCTTTCAACAATTGGGGACGGAGCAATTAAAGTCAATGAAGCAGTGCCGGGATATTTCGGAAAAGATAATCTCAGGGATCTGACCGGGATCAATGCAAGCTCGGAAAGAGTTACGGTAACGGAGGGGACGTAAATGAGCGACATCGTACCTGAATTACTTGAAATAATTCGAGAAAAGTACAGCGCCGGGATCAGCAAAAGCGATATACTGACAGAGGTTTTGGAATTGATCGGCAAACACACAGTAAATTACGAACATGCAAACAAAGCGGCGCGGGAAGTAGGGGACATTCTTTCGAGAGTCTACCAGAATTACCTGACATCTGACATACTTCCGGATGGGAAAATGTACTATAATATCGCAGACAGGGTAGTGGGAACTACGATGTCGGAGGCGTATGAATATATTGCCGACATAGCGGAGCAGACGCAGAAGGTTTTAAATGAAAATGCCGGAATCGGGATGAAGGCGATCCGGACGGATATTAATGAAGGCAGAATCAGCGGTATTATCAACAGGCTGTCAGGCGCAGACTCCTTTGACGACATAAAATGGATTCTGGACGCGCCGATCAAGACATTCTGCCTGAATATTATAGATGAATCTGTTAAGGCAAATGCGGAGTTCCAGAGCAAATCAGGACTTTGCCCCAAGATTATCCGGAAAGCATCACATCAGTGCTGCGAGTGGTGCAGCAGGCTTGCAGGTACCTATTCATACCCGGATAATGTGCCCCAGGATGTATACCGGAGGCACGAGAACTGCAGGTGTGTAGTGGAATATGATCCGGGCAGCGGAAAGCGTCAAAACGTACATACCAAGCAGTGGACAACATCAACCGATACTGCTAAAATGGAAACAAGAAAAATCATAGGATTGCAGGCGAACGGCACAACGGTTACAGGAGTAAGCCAACATGCGATACAGCGCATGGCAGAACGCGATGTGACTGCCGAAACTGTGAGGGATGCTATCCTGCGTCCGCTTCAGATAAAATCTGTGAAATACGATGAGAAAGGCCGCCCGTCTTTTAAGATAGTCGGAGAAAAGGCGACAATTACAATTAACCCGGAAACAGGGAATATTGTTACCGCACATAGAACACACAATAAGATTGTAAAGAAGTTGAAAAGGAGGTAGTGTCGGCTGTGAAAATAAAACTGAATAATACTGACATAGACCTCTTGCATGAGGCCGGGATTGAGTTTAAACCGGAGAATGAATATAGCGATGATGAAGCGCTTGATTTGCTGGACAGAGTGTACGATAACGAAGTTTTTTTTGCGCAGGATGAAAACAGCCGGAAGGCAAATGCATACGCCGATTTAGCAGATAAAATTCAGGAGCAAATACCGGAGGAGTAAACATGCATGCCCGATAGAAGAAAAGGCCGGCAGACTCCGACGCAATCCGTTATCCTGCCATATTCTTGTACATACGGGAATGAAGCGGTAGAATTATATAATTCTACCGGGAAGACAGCCCAGGAATGGCAGGAACTCTTACTTGCTGATATTCTGGCGTATAACGAAGACAGCCTGTGGGTACATACAAAATTTGGCTATTCCGTTCCACGGCGGAACGGGAAGAATGAAATTGTTGCGATTCGGGAAATGTATGGACTTACGATTGGCGAGAAAATACTGCATACCGCACATAGAACAACAACTACACACAGCGCATGGGAACGGCTTCTGGATCTGCTTGAAAAAGCGGGGTTAGAGGTCGTTTCTTCGTACAGGGCATATGGGAAAGAACATATAGAGATAAAAGGGGGCGGAAAGATTGAATTCAGGACACGGACCTCCAAAGGAGGACTGGGAGAAGGATTTGACCTGCTGATTATTGATGAAGCACAGGAATATCAGGACGATCAGGAGAGCGCGTTAAAATATGTGGTGACAGACAGCGGAAATCCGCAGACGATTTTCTGCGGAACTCCGCCAACTCCGGTAAGCTCCGGAACGGTTTTCACGAAATTACGAAAAGCTGCGCTTGAAGGAGACACCATCAATACAGGCTGGGCGGAATGGTCCGTAGAAGAACAGTCGAATCCGCGAGATATTGATCTATGGTATGAGACCAATCCATCGTTAGGTACTGTATTTACAGAGAGAGCCGTAACAGACGAGATCGGAAGCGATCCGGTGGATTTCAATATCCAGAGACTTGGCTTGTGGATCAGATACAATCAGAAATCAGCGATCAGCAAGGTGGAATGGAATGAAATGAAAGTAAGCAGGATGCCTGAATTAAGAGGAAAACTGTTTGCCGGGATAAAATACGGACATGATGGCAGCAATGTTGCGCTGGCCGTTGCGGTACGCACAGAAGATAAGCATATTTTTGTGGAAGCAATTGACTGCCGGGCGGTGAGAGACGGTACGGATTGGATTATCAGATATCTGAAAAACTGGGATGCCGGTAAAGTCGTAATTGACGGCGCAAATGGCCAGAAGCTGCTTGCGGATGCAATGAAGGAATACGGACTCAGGAAACCGGTATTGCCGACGGTGAAAGAGATCATTGCGGCAAACGCAAGGTTTGAGCAGGGAGTATTCCAGAAAGATATCCGGCATATGGGGCAGCCATCCCTTACAAACGCAATAGGAAATTGCGAAAAACGGGCGATAGGATCAAACGGCGGATTCGGATACCGCTCAATCAAAGACGGAGTTGAAATTGCGTTGATGGACAGCGTGATCCTTGCGTATTGGGCTTGCGCTGAAACGAAGCAGGAAAAAAAGAAACAAAGGATCAGTTATTAGAAAGACACCCGGGCAGGGTGTTTTTTTAATATAAAAATTACCGATACCACCGGGTTAAGTGGGGAAAGGAGACATTATGGCAGATTTTACACCAATCACGACACAGGAAGAATTTGACAAAGCGATAGGAGATCGCCTGAAAAGGGAAAAAGAGACTGTAAAAAAACAGTACGAGGGCTATCTGTCGCCGGATGATGTGAAAAAACAGTACGAAGGATACCTGTCACCGGATGATGTAAAAAAACAGTATGAGGGTTATCTGTCACCGGAGCAGGCGGCAGAAAAAGACAAAAAAATCCGGGAATACGAGACCAGCTCGGTAAAAATGAGGATTGCCCGGGAAAATAATATCCCTTATGAACTTGCAGAAAGACTGAACGGAGATACTGAAGATGCGATTAAAAAAGATGCGGAAACTCTCTCAAAATTGTTGAACAGAAAAGGAGGCGCACCTTTGGCATCAACAGAGCCGGGAGGCGAAGACAGTAAAAGGGCAGCAGTAAAAAGAATGCTGTCGGATTTAAAGGAGGAATAATTCATGGCAACAGAAAAAGGAAGTTTATTTGATCCTGAACTGGTCAGTGATCTTATATCAAAGGTAAAGGGAAAATCATCGATCGCAGCGCTCTGCGCGCAGACCCCGGTCCCGTTTAACGGCTTGAAAGAATTCACATTTACTATGGACAATGAGATCGACATTGTTGCGGAGAGCGGAGCGAAATCAGAGGGCGGGATTTCCGTTGAACCGATGACGATCGTTCCGGTCAAATTTGAATATGGTGCAAGAATCTCAGACGAATTTTTATACGCAACAGAGGAAGAGCAGATCGATATACTTACTGCATTTAATGACGGGTTTGCGAGAAAAGTCGCAAAAGGTCTCGATATTGCAGCTTTCCACGGTCTCAACCCGAGGACGAATACAGCATCTACTGTGATCGGAGACAATAACTTTGACAGCCAGGTCACACAGGAGGTTACGTACACAGAAGATGCACCGGACGATAATCTTGAAGAGGCAATCGCCCTTATTGGTGATTCAGAGATGGATGTTACCGGGATGGCGCTTTCAAAGTCATTCGGATCCGCCATGGCAATGGTGAAGGCGCAGGGAATCAAGTTGTATCCGGAATTTGCATTCGGGGCATCTCCGAAAGCGTTGAACGGAATTGCTGTAGATGTAAACAAGACCGTATCCGTGGGAGATAAGGTAGACCAGGCGATCATCGGTGACTTCCAGAATGGATTTAAATGGGGATATTCAAAAGAAATCCCGATGGAGATCATCAGATATGGTGATCCGGACAATTCCGGGAAAGACCTGAAAGGATATAATCAGGTGTATATCCGCGCAGAGATCTATCTCGGATGGGGAATCTTTTTGCCGGAAGCATTTGCAATCATCCGTGGCGCGGGGAGTGATCTCGGCGAATGATATCACAGCCGTAGTCGATACGGCGTCAGGTAGGGTAAAGGAAAGGAGCTGATTACAAGATGGAAACCTTTGCGACCATTGACGATGTTGAAAAGTTGTGGCGGCTTCTGAGTGGCGATGAAACAGAACGGGCAAAGGAACTACTGGAAGTGGTATCAGATTCGCTTCGCTACGAAGCGGAAAAGGTGGGGAAAAATCTTGATGAGATGGTGGAAAGAAACTCACATCTGAAGACTGTCGCAAAATCTGTTACGGTCGATGTAGTTGCCCGCACGCTTATGACATCTACAGACTCGGAACCAATGACACAACGGTCAGAATCGGCTCTTGGATATTCTGTCTCCGGGACCTTTCTTGTTCCCGGGGGCGGGCTTTTTATCAAGAATTCCGAGCTTGCCCGCCTTGGGCTGAGAAGACAGAGATACGGGGTGATCGAACTATATGGCAATGATTAAAGGGATAACAGTAACGCTGTATGAAAAAGTAAAGACCGGAGAGGATGAATTCCGTCACCCTATATATGAGGAACGACCGGATTTGATTGAAAATGTATTAGTGTATCCGGCGAGTACTACAGAAGTACTTGATACGCTGAATCTGACCGGGAAAAAGGCTGTATACAATCTTGCAGTCCCGAAAGGCGATACACATACGTGGGAAGATAATAGAGTTGAGTTTTTTGGGAAGATGTGGCGGGTGATCGGCTTCCCGCAGACGGGGATTGAGGAAAATGTCCCGCTAGACTGGAATGATAAATGGATGGTGGAACGTTATGAGTAAAATGAAAGTAAAGTTGAACAGATCAGGAGTCCGGAGTCTGCTGC
>CAZJRY010000119.1:0-7267 GCA_964548625.1 uncultured Mediterraneibacter sp. | reverse complement strand
TTTAAGATTTCAGGCAATATTTTACCATTCTGTTTGTTTTGTTACCATATGATATTTTATTTACATGAGGTAAAATGGAAAAAAAGTTACTGTGAACAGAAAGGAGAAAACCGTATGATCGGAGGGAAAGACAGCGCAGAGACAGGATTTACATTGAAATATTATGATGAAAATGCAGGGAGATTTTTGGCTGATACGGCAGAGGCGGATTTTTCGGAGACTCAGAATATCTTTTTGGAGCGTCTTCCGCAGAATGCTTTGATCCTGGATTTTGGCTGCGGATCGGGTCGTGATACGCTGGCATTTCTGAAACGCGGATATCGTGTGGAAGCGGTAGACGGCTCCTCGGAAATGTGCCGCGCAGCATCCGGGTTTACGGGAATACCGGTTAAGAAGATGCTTTTTCAGGAATTGGATGAAAAAGAAAAATATGATGGGATCTGGGCATGTTCCTCTATACTGCACCTGCCGAAACCTGAACTTGAGGATGTGCTGGACAGGATGAATACTGCATTGAAAAAGGAAGGGAGCATCTACGCTTCTTTTAAATACGGTACCTTTGAAGGAGAGCGGAAGGGCCGGTATTTTACGGATTTTACAGAAGATAAATTTTTGGATCTCATTGATTCAAATGAGGATCTGAAGGTTGAGAAAATGTGGATTTCAGGCGATGTGAGAGCCGGCAGGGAAAAGGAAAAATGGTTGAATATTATAATGCGTAAGGAGAACATATCTGTTATGAAGATCAGTAAGCATGAGAATATCTTTACAATGGACAACGGACGCATCAGCTATGTATTCAGTGTGGAAAAGGACAGATATCTGATGAACCGGTATTTCGGGAAGCATATCAGACAGTATGCGGGCAGCGCGCGGCCCATCTTTTTCGACAGGGGATTCTGTTCGAACCCGGATCCGGAGGACAAGCAGTTTTCCCTTGATACTCTCCCTCAGGAATATCCGGATATGAATCAGGGGGATTTCAGGACTCCGGCGTATATCATCCGGGGGGAGGACGGGTGCAGAGTGACCCGGTTTTTCTATAAGGGGTATGAGATCATCCGGGGGAAACCCGCATTGAAAGGCCTTCCGTCCGTATATGCGGAACAGGAGGACGAAGCGCGTACTCTTTGCGTCACACTGGAGGATGACTGTCTCCACGCCAGGATCAGGCTTTATTATACGATATTCCGGGATTATGATGTGATCTGCCGCCATGTGGAGATGGAAAATACGGGAGAGCAGGAGCTCTACATCGAGCGCTTGATGAGCATGAGCATTGACTTTGCCGGAACGGATTACGATCTTATGACGCTGACGGGATCTCATATCTGTGAAAAAAACATCAACCGCAGGGCCATATCGGGGGATTCCGTGGTGATCGAGAGCAGCCGCGGCAGCAGCAGCCCCCAGGAGACCCCCTGCGTGATCCTGCTGGACAAGAGCGCGGGGGAGGATTCCGGCCGGGTGTGGGGATTCAACTATGTTTACAGCGGGGATTTTCAGGCTGTGGTACAGACCGGGCAGTACCGGACGGTGCGTGTCCAGATGGGGATGAACCCGAACACGTTCGGATGGCGTCTGGGGGCAGGACAGAGTTTTGTGTCTCCGGAGACTGTGATGGTGTATTCGGACAGCGGGCTTGGCGGGATGTCCCGGACATTTCATGAACTGTACCGCAGACGGCTGTGCAGAGGAGCGTACAGGGATAAGGCGCGTCCGGTCCTTTTAAACAGTTGGGAAGCATTCTATTTCCACACGGGTGAGGAGGCGTGCCTGTCTCTTGCCGAACAGGCGGCAAAGCTGGGGGTAGAGCTCTTTGTGGTGGACGACGGATGGTTTGTAAAGCGGGATACGGATCGGGCCGCCCTGGGAGACTGGCGGGAGGATCCCGGGAAATTCCCCGGGGGACTTGCTTCTCTGGCAGAGAAGATCCGGGAGATGGGCATGAACTTCGGTATCTGGTTTGAACCGGAGATGGTTTCTCCGGACAGCGATCTGTATCGGGCGCATCCGGACTGGATCATCCGCAGCAGACGTTACAGCCCTGTAATGAGCCGGAATCAATACGTGCTGGATCTCTCCCGTCCGGAAGTCTGCGATTATGTGTTCCGATCGGTAGCGGCGGTCCTCGAGAAGACGGAAGCCGCCTATGTAAAGTGGGATATGAACCGGCATATCACGGATCTGGGTTCCGGTTACCTTGACGGAAAGTCCCAGAGAGAGCTGTCCCACAGATATATGCTGGGCCTTTATTCCGTTCTGGAGAGGCTGAACCGGGCGTTTCCCGAGGTGCTGTTTGAAGGCTGTTCCAGCGGCGGCGGACGCTACGACGCGGGGATGCTCTACTATATGCCCCAGACATGGGCAAGCGACAATACGGATGCGGTCTGCAGGCTGAAGATCCAGTACGGGACAAGCATCCTGTTCCCACCGGTCACAATGGGGTCCCATGTCTCCGACGTTCCGAACCATCAGGTGGGCAGGGTCACACCTCTCTCCACAAGGTTTGCCGCCGCCATGTCAGGGAATCTGGGATATGAGCTGGATTTGCGAAAACTGACCGAAGAGGAGAGGGAGGAGATAGGAAAACAGATCCGTTACTATAAGGGAATCCGGGATGTGATACAGAAAGGCCGTTTCTACCGTCTGATAAACCCTCAGAGCGGGAATGAAGCCGCATGGGACTTTGTCTCGGAGGACGGCGGGACTGTAGTATTCTTCCATTTCCGGATCCTGTCAGACCCCCTGTCTGTCAGCCTTCCCGTAAAGCTGAAAGGGCTGGATCCGGAGAGCGTTTACAGACTGGAAGAGGACGGACGCTGTTTCGGCGGAGATGAGCTGATGTATTCCGGCATTACCTGTTATCCGGAAAAGGAGGACTTCTCCGGCCATGTATATGTATTCCGGAAAGAAGAGCCGGCAGACTGATGATCTGCCGGCAGGGGCGGGAAGCAGAGCCGGAGATGCAGTGCGCCGGAAAGCAAAGCGCGGGAAAGAGGATTGTATTCAGACGCGGGGCGTTTCGTATACGGCCCGGACAAGGTCATATTTGGCGGACTGTTTCCGATATTTGTCGGGACTGATCCCTTTCTCCGCCCGGAAGACCTTTCCGAAGTAATTATTATTGGAATATCCTACCATCTCCGCGATTTCCTGCAGTGTGTGGTCGGAGTTTGTCATAAGGAGGTGGCAGGCCTGTGAGATGCGGAGTTCCCTGAGGTACTTTCCCGGGGAGACTCCGTATTTTTTATGGAATTCTTTGCACAGGGTATACTTGGATATCCCGCACTTGTCCGCCAAAAGATCCAGATTCAGGTCGTCGCGGTAATAGTACTGGTCAAGGAAGGCCTTGGCATGATCCGCCTTTGAGACTTCGCCTGCGGATAAGGTCATCGTATATTCCGTGAGCCTGAGCCAGAGATCATAGGAAATCCTCGCGTTTTCAAAGTAGGATTTCAGTTCATTGCCGAGCGCCATATTGTAGATTTCCATACACCGGCTGAAAAAAGAGGAATCCTCCGGGAAGTGGATCACAGGACCGATATTCCGGTGGATCTTCCACAGAAGAGGAAGGCATTCCTTTGTGAACTCAAGATAGATGAATTCCCAGTAAGAAGAATGATCCGGCAGATAGTACCGGTTCTGGCCGGGGATATCTATGAGAAAGACGTCCCCTCTGCGAAGCGGATAATGGATGTCGTTGACCTCGATGGCGCCTTCTCCGTCGATACAGTACTGGATGACGCAGTGAGAGTCCTTTCGTTCCCGGTTATCCCAGAAATAGGAGGGGGAATCCACATACTGGACTCCGATCCCCTTTAATGTGAGCAGAGACAGGTCGGATGAAAAGCTGAAGCCGATGGCCTGGTGTGGAACTGAAAGCATAGGAAACCCTCCTGACGATTTTTTCTTCCTATTATACAGTAATGAGATAAATGTGGCAAGAATTTACCATCGGGAACATGTTGTTACCATTTATTTTGCCGCGATCAGAGACTACAATAAAGAAAACAAAGGAGAACATCTCCTTTGGACGAGAGCGGCGCTATCAATACACCGGTGTATAACAGATATGAGTAAACAGTCGAAGCGAATATGAAGCGGAGGAAATTAAAATGAGAAAAAGTTCAATAGTGAAAAAAGGTCTGGCAGTCGGACTATCGGCGGTATTTGTACTTTCCATGGCAGGATGCGGAAGCTCGGGGGAAAGCTCGGACGGCAGTTCGGGAGATAATACGATCCGTGTCGGTATCTGGAGTAACGATCAGCTTGCCGGCCTGCAGCAGATCGCGGACGAGTGGGGCGAGGAGAACGGTTATGAAGTCGAGTTCCAGGTGACTGACTGGGACACATACTGGACCATGCTTGAAGCAGGCGTGCAGGGCGGCGAGATGCCGGATGTGTTCTGGATGCACTCCAACAACGCGATCAAGTACATGCAGGCGGGAGTCATGATGGATCTGGACGGCTACATTGAAAACGACGATACGCTGGATATTGATGATTTCTACCCGGATATTACCGAACTCTATACACTTGACGGCACGCATTACGCGCTTCCAAAAGACCACGATACCATTGCCGTGATCTACAACAAAGCAATCTTTGACCAGTACGGAATCGAATATCCGACGGATGACTGGACGTGGCAGGATTTTGCCGACATCGCTCAGGAGATCAGTGAAAAGGGAGCGGACGACGGTGTGTACGGCACCTACTGTAATGCCACCGATGTCCAGAACTTCTGGTACAATATCATCTATTCCTTCGGAGGATATGTGATCAGCGACGACAAGACAGAGTCGGGCTTTGACGATCCGGCGACTGTTGAGGCTATGGAGTTTATTGCCAATGAGATCCTTCCGGGATGCCCGTCTCAGGACGCGATGGCAAATACCGCCGCAGCCACCATGTTCCAGTCCGGTCTGCTCGGAATGCTGCCTCAGGGATCCTATGACGTCATCCAATACTATGACGCAGACAACGCATCCGATTACGGCTGGGTGATGATGCCCTACGCGGATGTAAACGGGGACGGTCAGTGCCAGACGGAAGAGCGTGTCTCGATATACAATGGATTAGGCTGGGCTGTTTACGCGGATACAGACGAACCGGATGCCGCTTATTCCCTGATTTCTTACTTCTGCTCAGAGGAAGGACAGAAGGAACAGGCAGAGCTTGGAGTTACACTTGCAGGACGTATCGGCTGCTCCGATCCGTTCCAGGAGGCATATTCTGAGATGGACATGACGCCGTTTATCGACATTGAGGACGAGGGCACGCTTGTGATGCGTCCGTATTCAAAGGAATCGACATGGGAATCCGATATCTGCGACCTGCTCGTGTCGGCGTGGTCAGATCCTTCTACGATGGATGAGGTCCTTCAGGATGTGGTGGAGACGATGAATGCAGATCTGGCTGCGGAGAACGATTAAAGAACAGAAAGAGAGTGAGGTTTCATGAGGAAAAAAATGACGCCCAGACAGAAATCAGAAGCCAGATGGGGGCTGCTCTTTGTAGCTCCCACCATCATCGGGCTTTTGATCCTGAACTATTACCCTATATTTGAGACTGTCTGGCAGTCACTCTGCAAGACAGGGGATTTCGGAATAGGAAATGAGTTTATCGGACTTGGAAACTATATTAAACTGTTTCAGGATGACGAAATATTCCAGACTTTGTTTAATTCGGCAAGATACGCATTGGTGAGTCTGCCCCTGACGGTTATCATTTCACTGGTCCTGGCGGCGCTGCTGAACCGTAAGATGAAGGGGAGAGGGATCTACCGTACCATATATTTCCTTCCGATGGTCTGCGCTCCCGCAGCGACCGCCATGGTGTGGAAATGGATCTTCAATCAGCAGTACGGTCTGCTGAACCAGATATTCGGCACGGATATCGCATGGATCACAGATCCGGATCTTGCATGGCTCTGTATTGTGCTTATCGGAGTTTGGGGCGGAATCGGCAACAACATGATCCTGTTCCTGGGCGGACTCCAGGACATTCCGAAGGACTATTACGAGGCGGCCGCCATCGACGGGTCTACGGGAATGCACTCGTTTATCCATATCACGATCCCGCTTTTAAGTCCCATGCTGTTCTTTGTCATCCAGACAGGAATTATCGGAGCGCTTCAGCTCTTCGATCTTCCCTATATGGTTATGGATAAGACGAGCCGGGCATGGCCCACGGTAAAATCGATCACCTACCTGTTCTACGAGTATGCGTTCGAGAAATCCGACAGGGGATACGGCGCGGCGATCGTCATGTTTATGATCGTCATCATCGGTATCATTACCCTGATCTTACAGAAGACAGAGAAGAAGTGGGTTCACTATGAATAGATCAGAGAGGAGGTTCAGCATGGGCTGGCAATTAAAACAGAAAATGACGTCGGGAGTCATCCATATCGGTCTGATACTGGGCTCACTGGTGATGCTCGTACCGTTTGCCTGGATGCTGCTGACTGCATTTAAGACAAAGACAGAAGCAATATCGGTGAATCCGTTTTACATATTCCCGGAGAACGGGTGGCATTTTGAGAACTTTATCGATGTGTGGAATTCTTATAACTTCCTCCTTCTCTACAAGAATACGCTGATCATGATCGCGCTCCGTGTACTGTGCGCGTGCCTGACAGCCACGCTTGCGGGATACGCGTTCGGAAGGCTGAAGTTTCCGTTTAAAAATCTCCTGTTTGCACTGGTTCTTGTCCAGATGATGGTTCCGTCGCAGATTTTTATTATACCGCAGTATCTGATGGTGTCGAAACTGGGCGCGATGAACACCCAGTTCGGCCTGCTTCTGCCGGGAATTGTCACGGCATTTGGGACATATCTGTGTAAACAGGGATATCAGACTCTGCCGCGGTCACTGGAGGAGGCGGCGGAAATCGACGGATGTAACGTGGGTCAGCGATTCCTGTTCGTCATGCTTCCGCTGACCCGTTCATCACTGGTATCTCTTGGAATATTTACAGCATTATTTGCATACAAAGATCTGATGTGGCCTCTGCTTGTGACTCCGCAGATACAGACGACAACTCTTACAGCAGCTTTATCAAGGCTGCAGGGGCAGTTCGGAAACAACTATCCGCAGATCATGGCGGGGGCGGTCATGGCAGTTGTACCGATGATCATCCTGTACCTGATCTTCCAGAAACAGTTTATTGAGGGAATTGCCACATCAGGCGGAAAGCTTTAAGAGGTGAATTATGAATTCGATAGGCGGTTTTTTAGGAAATGACAGCACATTCGGGCGG
>CAZJRY010000118.1:0-7294 GCA_964548625.1 uncultured Mediterraneibacter sp. | reverse complement strand
CATAATTTTTAGGAGGATAATTGATATGAAAAAAATATTAGCACTCTTACTAACAGGAGCAATGACACTTTCACTGTGCGCCTGCGGAAGCAGTTCTGACGGCAGCGGCAGTTCATCCGATTCTTCCAGCGGGACGACTCTCCGGCTGGTAAACGGAAAAATCGAAGTGGATGAACAGTTAAAAGAACTTGCGGCTTTATATGAGGAGGAGACCGGAGTCACCGTGGAAATCGAATCCATGGGCGGCGGTGTTGATATACAGAGTACCCTGAAAGGTTACTATCAGGCGGACAATATGCCGGATATATTTGTATGCGGCGGTTCTACGGATTTTGCAAACTGGGACGGCCTGCTCGTCGATATGAGTGATGAGGCATGGGTTTCCGATACAGATCAGGCCTATGTGGATGATGAATATGGGACAATCGGTTTCCCGTATACAGTAGAGGCGATCGGACTCACCTACAATGCGGACATCCTGGAACAGGCCGGCATAGATCCGGACTCTATCACCGGACCGGATTCGATGAGAGCGGCTTTTGAGACTCTGGATTCGATGAAAGATGAGCTTGGTATTACAGCGGTTGTGGGATATTGTGCCGAGGTCGCTTCCCTGTACTGGTCTACAGGCAATCATCTGTTTGCGAACTATCTTGACGCAGGACTGGATCGTGATGATACCACATATATAGATCTGCTCAATGACGGCGGACAGGTCGATACAGACCGGCTGACTTCATTCGCTGAAATGGTAGATCTTTTTAATGAATATTCAGATCCGGCTCTTCTGGTGTCAGGTACATATGACCAGCAGATCCTTAACTTCGCTTCCGGCGAATATGCGTTTGTTACGCAGGGATCATGGATAGGGGCCACAATGACTTCCACTGATGCTGACGCCTATGAGGAAGCCGGCAGCTTCGAAGTCGGAATGATTCCGTATGCCTTTGAAGAAGGGATCGACACGATTCTCACAAATTCTCCTTCCTGGTGGGCTGTCTATGACGGTGAAAACGCAGATGCGGCGCTTGAATTCCTTCAGTGGTGTTCTGAGGACGCGGCACAGCAGATTCTTGTAGAAGACGCCGGATTTATCAGCCCGTTTAATTCCTGTGAGTATGTGGCAAGTGATCCGTTTGCACAAACTGTAGTTGATTATCAGACGGAAGGAAAGACTTCCGGATGGCACTGGCTGAGCATGAAAGAAGGACTCGCTCAGAATTATACCGGACAGGTCTTCGGGGATTTCGCATCAGGAAGCCTGGACACAGAAGGTTTTGTTGAAACACTTCAGCAGGTGATTCAGGGCGCGTACGCAAGCTGACATACTCAACAGGTTTCATATTACTGAACCGGACAGGCGTCATTCTTAGCAGCAGCCTGTCTGGTTTTTGAAAGGAGGCATAAAAACATGGGTGGCAGCGCTACAGGCAAAAAAGCTTTGTCTCTGGTCTTTCTGATCGGTGGAATATGTCTGCTGGCCGGAGCTCTTATTCTCGCATTTACCGGGAGTACATTGTCATATCGGGGAGCGATGCTGGTCGTTGGCATCATGGCCATAATCGGAGGACTGTATTTATTCCCGACAATCAAAAATCACAGGAAGATCATTAATTTCCTTTTTGTATTCCCGCTTTTATTTACTTTCGCCGTAACTGTTATTATTCCCCTGATACTGGGAATCTTCTACTCTCTTACAGATTGGGACGGTATACGTTTTACAGAATTCATAGGCGTTGACAACTATATCCAGATGTTCCGGGAACCAAGCTTCATCTGGTCTATTTTAATCACTGTACTTTTTGTCTGCATCAACATGATCATGGTAAATGTTGTCGGATTCCTTCTGGCTCTTTTATGTACCAGCAATCTGAAAGGCACGGGTTTTTTCCGTGCGGCATACTTCCTTCCAAACCTTGTCGGCGGCATTGTGCTCGGTTACATATGGCAGTTTATATTCAATAATGTTTTAATAGAGATCACTTCCGGTATTTCCGGAAATCAGACATCGATTTTAGCAAACACAAATACTGCTTTTGCCGGAATTATCGTTGTTTACATATGGCAGTATGCCGGTTATATTATGTTGATCTATATTACCGGACTCACTCAGGTTCCCCGGGATGTTCTGGAAGCCTCACAGATAGACGGCGCCGGCAGGGTAGCTACTTTATTTAAGATTAAAATCCCCATGATCGCCTCTACAATTACGATCTGCACTTTTCTGACCCTGACCTCTGCATTCAAACAATTTGATGTAAATATGGCGCTGACAAACGGTTCTGGATCGGTCGCTGATTTTATGGGATCCTATCTCACAAACGGTACACAGATGCTGGCATTAAATATTTACAATACGGCAATTTCCAGCAACGACTACGCCATGGGGCAGGCTAAAGCTGTGTTCTTCTTTGTTATTCTTGCCTGTGTCTCTCTGATCCAAGTACGTATATCAAATAAGAAGGAGGTTGAAATGTAGTGAAAAAGAAAACGATAACATCAGTTATCATTACAATTGCTGCCATTATTGTTGCTGTCTATACGTTATTTCCCTTCTATCTGGTATTGATGAACTCACTGAAAAACGCCAACAGCATCGTCGAAAGCCCCATTTCACTTGCCGGGGCCAGCCTGTCGCAATGGCTCGAAAATCTTACAAATGTAATTAATAATTCGAATTTTAACTTCTGGTACGCATTCGGAACTTCTCTGGTAATCACTGTTCTCTCGCTTGTACTGCTCGCACTGTTCGGGAGCATGACAGCGTGGGTCATTTGCCGGAATAAAACAAGGTGGTCTGCCGCAATTTATATGACATTTATCGCGTCTATGATCATACCATTCCAGGTGGTCATGCTGCCTTTGATCACGACTTTCCGTGACGTAGGTAATTTTATCGGGATCTCCATGCTTCAGTCCATACCGGGAGTTGTATTTGCATACTGTGGATTCGGCGGTGCCATGACAGTCTTTATTCTCACCGGGTTTATAAAAAATATCCCTTATGAACTGGAAGAAGCTGCCAATATCGACGGCTGTTCTCCGGAGGGTATTTTTTTCCGTATTATTTTTCCACTGCTGAAACCGGTGATCACTACTGTAACAATTCTGAACGGCTTATGGATTTGGAATGACTATTTGCTTCCGTCATTGATGCTCGGGCAAAACGGCAGAGTGAAAACTCTTCCCGTAGCAGTACAGGCTTTTGTCGGTTCCTATGTAAAACAATGGGATTTGATCCTGACCGCTGCATTACTGGCGATCATTCCGATGATCATCATTTTCCTGTTCGCGCAGAAACAGATCATGCATGGAATGGTAGAAGGGGCCATCAAATAACTTATATCCAAATATCGGAAATCCCTGCAGCACAATTGCAGGGATTTCCGATACTTAAACATTATACACATTAGTTAACCGAGAAGGATCACTATAGATTCGCAGCTTCTGAGTGTGATTATTTCATTCTTTCTGATTTCTTCATTTCGTTCTTCTTCTGCTCCGATATTTGATAAAATTACCTTTCCGGATATGCCTTTCATCTGAAGTATACTTGTATCTTTCCCATAATTGGCAGCAACAAGTATATCTTGTTCTCCTTCTCCCATGATTCTATGAAACGCAAATATTCCCTCCTGTTCTTCATAATCCGGAACAAACTTTCCATATGTAAATACCTCATTATATTCCGGAGATTTCTTCAGCGCAAGAAGCTTTTTATAATAGGACAATACGGAATCCTGACGTTCTGCCTGTTCCTCCACATTGATCTGTGTATAATTCGGGTTGAGAGCAAGCCATGGAGTCCCGTCTGTAAAACCTGCTCCTTCATCGGCATTCCACTGCATCGGCGTCCTTGCGTTGTCCCTGCTGTTCTCATAACAGCACTCCAACGCCTGTTCCCGGCTGCATCCCGCTGTCAGAGCCGCCCGGTACTGGTCTTTTGTGCTGATATCATCATATTCTGAGATATCGTCTCTCCTGCAATTGGTCATGCCGATTTCCTGTCCCTGATAAATGAAAGGGATACCGTACAGAAGCACGGATGTTGTGGCAAGCATTTTCTTGCCTGCCTCATTTTGTGCGTAATCCGGCAGAAAACAGCTCACCCCTCTCGGTTCGTCGTGATTTTCGATAATATTTGCCGGAAATCCGACTTTCTGTATCCTATGCTGAGATGCGAAAACAGTGTCGCGCCACTCTTTGAACGACGGTTTGCTGCTGTTGAACCAACCGCTCTCTCCCTGAGCGAGCATGTGAGCGCTGAAGTCAAACATTGTAGAGAAATGTCCTTCATCGCCGATAAACTCTTCCAGCTCGTCATCTTTCATATTGAAAACTTCCGCTACGGTAAAAGCGTCATATTTCTCAAACGTATTTTTCTTTATATCTTCAAAATACTCTCCGACGCCCTGTACCTCTTCTACCATTTTCACGCAGGAAGCCAGACCGTCCGGACTGTCTGGCTCAAAGGACGGAAAACCCGGATCTTTCTTGATGTTGATGATCGCGTCGATACGGAATCCTGCCAGTCCTTTGTCCAGCCACCAGTTGATCATCTTGTAAATCTCCTGTCTCAGCTCCGGATTTTCCCAGTTAAGGTCCGGCTGCTCTTTCGCGAACATATGGAGATAGTACAGATCCGTTCCGGGCACCGGCTCCCACGCGCTTCCGCCGAAGTAAGAGCGATAATTGCTTGGCTCCTTTCCGTCTCTGCCTTTTACAAAATGAAAGTATCCCGCGTACTTTCCATAAGGGTCTTTCAGCGCTTTCCGGAACCACTCGTGCCTGTCGGAACAGTGGTTTATCACCAGATCCATCAGGACATACATTCCTCGCTTCTTCGTCTCGGCGAGCAGCTCATCGAATTCTTCCATCGTACCGAATTCTTCCGCAATCTTGTAATAATCAGAGATATCATATCCCTGATCCACAAATGGGGACTGATAGATCGGAGACAGCCAGATAATATCGATCCCCAGATCTCTGAGATAGTCCAGCTTTGAGATAATCCCCTTAAGATCTCCGATTCCGTCACCGTTCGTGTCAAGAAAACTCTTCGGATAGATCTGATAAGCTGTCTTGCCATGCCACCATTTCTTTTTCATAATAAAAATTCTCCTCTCTGCTGTTGCGATATTTGTATGATACTGATATTATAAACTCATAGGTTAAAGAAATCTTGCACAATCATTGGAATTAATAACACAATTCTGCTTTAAGGAGGATGTTTTATGAAATCCGTTTTTGAACTTTCACCAGCGCAGAAAGAGAATGCACAGCACGGAGAAAAGATGTTCCCGCTGAAAAGATATGTCACAAATCTTTCGGATCTCTACCCGACGGTCACTGCACATTGGCATGAAGAAGCGGAGCTGACGCTGATCACAAAGGGATCCTGCACATACCATATCCACCTTGAGAATTATGAGGCGCAGACAGGAGACCTTCTGTTTGTTCCTCCCGCGGAGCTCCATTCAATCACCATAGGATCAAACACAGAAATGACTTCTGCGACATATGTCTTTCACATGGATTATCTGAACGCGGACTCTGCCGACATATGCGCTGTAAAATATTTGAACCCGATCAGCCGGCACACGCTGATACTTCCCTGTATTATTAAAAAAGGCCATCCCGTTTACCCTGAACTTCTGAAAGTCTTTCACGAAATGGAACAGGCATACTGCGAAATGCGCCCCGGCTACGAAGTAATGCTCAAAGCGCTGCTCCTCTATGCCACAGCGCTCCTGCTGCCCTACAGACAGGCGGAGAACACCCGGCCGCAGCTTGAAGATGAACATACAGCCAAGCTCAAACTGGTTCTCGAATATATCGGGGAGCACTATGCAGAGGATCTGACGATCCCACAGCTCGCGCGTCTGTGTTTTTTCAGCGAATATCATTTTATGCGTTTTTTCAAAAGATATATCGGCGTTTCCTGTCTGGAATACATCAAGAATCTCAGGCTGGAAAAAGCCGCCTCGCGCTTAGCGCAGGGCGGCCGGTCCGTGCTTGACGTCTCCATGGCATGCGGTTTTTCCAATCTGTCGTATTTCTATCGGGAATTTAAGAAAAAGTACGGTATGACTCCCGGACAATTTATCCGGGAGACACCGCTGCTTCCGTTTTTACCGGAGCAGAATACTTAATCATCTTTCCGGTAATGCAATTGATGAGTTTTTACCTTGTTTCTATTCCATTGAATCTACAATAGATTTCATCTCATCTAATGAGGTTCTCCCTTTCAAGGTATAACGTATTCCGTCTGCAACAAAGATTGCTGCTTTTTCTGATACATAATTTTCTGAATTTCCTTCTTCAATTGTATCTTCTATAATATTTACCGCATATCCTTGTTCTGATATATAACTCTCAATGAATTCATATAGTCCAAGGTAATCCGTATCCCAGCCGTTATTCATTTGACTCTCGCTCAGAATTATATCTGCAGATAATGAAACCGGCGAAAAATATTCTGTCCCATTATCATAGGAGTATCTGTTTTCCTCAGCAATGAAATGATAGTTACTTGTGTCCCCTAATATAAAATTGTCAACGGTGACAATTGCAAAATCCTTTTCATCCGTACTTACATTTGCTAACATATAAGGATTTTTTTGTGATAAATCAGTATCTAATAAATCAATACCCAAATCCTGCTTTATTGTATCATAATCACTATAATCTTTATCAACAATTCCGTTTTCATTAGGCACTGCATCCAATTTATTAATTCGTATAACCTGCATAGCATCTAATTCCGGCATGACTTCTTCATTCACCTGAACCCTGTTTAATATACAGTATCCGGCAAAGACAGTAGTTCCGGTTAAGACAATAACAGCAAAGGAAGCTGCAATTCCTTTTATTATACGATAAGATTTTCGGTAAACGACTCCTTTTCTTATATTTTTTTTAATTTCATCGCTCAATTTAATTTCTTCGAGTTCAATGTCAATCACATTTTTTAAACTAAAATCATTCATATCTAACCTCTGCTAAAATTTTCTTTAATCTGATTCTCGCTCTATTGAGTCGCTGTATCGTAGTATTCTCAGATTTACCAATTACTTTTGCGATCTCTCTGACAGCCAAATTTTGATAATAGTACAATATAATAATTTGTCTGTCATTCACACGGAGCTGCATGACAGCCTCCGATACGCTGGTTTTCTCCAAAATATCCTCGATTGGATCATATCCGATTTTCTCTATATGGTCTTCCAGATTATTTTGAATTGTTTGAAACCATCGGTTTCTCATGATATTTTTGCAAGAATTTATCGCAATA
>CAZJRY010000117.1:0-7416 GCA_964548625.1 uncultured Mediterraneibacter sp. | reverse complement strand
ATACCTAGACCATTATATCACGGGATTTATGTTTGTCAACCAGTTTTTTATTCCGTCACGGCACTGATCACCAATGTACATACGCTGTCTCCGTCAAGTCCGATGGTCAGCTCCGTATCCCCTTTCTCATACACCATCTCTGTAGAAGACTCGGAATCCGGATCTCCATATGCCTCTGTCACATCTTCTTTTGTACTTCCGATGCTTATCCCCTCATCCGTGGAAACCGTATCATCCATGAATACGACTGACAGGACGTAATCTTCGTCGTCCACCGGATACGTATTGAGCTGGAATCCCGGATACGTGTAGACTTTATCCAGACCTTCAAACGCGCAGCTCTCGGACTCAAAATAATCGTCCGCCTCGCCAAGTTCATCCACAACGGCAGATGCATCGGCATTCATCTCGATGACTGTAGAGCCGCTTGTAAATGTAAATCCCTCTTCTTCGACAGATGCGGATGTCCCTGAAGAACTTCCGCTGCTGCCAGAGCCTCCGCAGGCTGTCAGAATGAGTCCCGCTGCTGCCGCAGCTGCCAGTAAAACAATTTTTCTCTTCATTTTTCTTCCTCCTGAAAACAAATTATATTTTGAACAGTCCTAGTAACTGATGATTTCTCCATATTTCTCAAGTTCCTCGTACTGCGCCTCTTCCATCTCTTCATAAAAGCTGATCTTCTCCGCGTAAACTTCCGCATACTCAGGATCCTCCCGGTAATCCGTCAGATCGTAATTCTCACATAAATACTCTCCAAAATATCCGGAGAGCTTTTCCGCTCCCGACAGATTCAGGTGCAGACCTGCATCATAGGTGTCCGTATTATAGTCGATCCCGATCTCGGATGCCAGCTTTTCGTAATTAAAATAGTCCAGACCATATTCGTCCGCATATTCAACGATCTGCTCGTCCCACTCGTCATACCAGTGCGGATAAAGGCTCGGTGACTTTACAAGTACAAGCTCGATCCCGTTCTCCTCACAGAGTTCCCGCATCTTATCCAGATACTCCATTGCCTTGTCGCCCAGAGTGTAATCCGACAGTTTCTCCGGTTCGGGAAAACTGTCCGCAGGGCATACATCCACACGCATGTAATAGCCGTTATGCGAAACCTTATCTTTGTGGAACATATATTCGATATCCTCTGACGACAGATCAGACCATCGGGAATGATACCTGAGTATCGGGAAAATATAATCCAGCAGATTCTCATCCTCTGTCATGGATGCCAGTATCGCACCGATCTTTGATGAGGACATCTTCATCCCATCGATCGTCATACGGTTATACGCCTCACTCTGAGGCTCATTGTATTTCATCGCCAGTACATTAAAAACAACTACCTTCGGCGTCTCATATCTCAACGTATCTTCCAGAAGATAATAAGACTGCCATGTGAGCTGCTGGGCGGATCCCCTGATATAACTTGTGATGCCGTAATCTTCATAGAGCGTTATCGGTGAGAAATTCTCGTAGACCTCACAGTCCCCCACGAAGATCACTTCGTGATCTGTCGTTTCCTGATAGTACTCTTCCACCATAGCCCCCTCCGGAATATCCGACATATACTTTGGCATCAGGAGCCGTTGGAGCAGATACAGGACTGCTATCATGACAACAAGGAATACGGCAAGGGCTGCGGCATGTTTTGCAAATTTCTTTTTTTTCATATGTGCCTCTTTCTAAAACTGATTATAGATAAACTGACTTTGATCATAACCAATCCCGTATGCGCCGAATACAATGATCACAACGGTCAGCACGCCGAACACAATATACTTCCACGCGGCACGCGAATTGAAGATAATATCTCTCACACTGCCTTTTCGTTCTTCCGTAATACTGACCGTCAGAATGACCAGCAGACAGACAAAAAGGAGGATGTAGTCCGCTCCGCTCAGTCCGAGTCCGAGGAATGCCTCCGCGTTCAGGGCGCTTAAGTCAAAGTGTGTAAACATATTGCCGAACATCTTAAATGTGAGCGGCACATCCCTGTAGCAGTCAAACATGCGGATCGCACTCATCAGCAGGATCGTTCTCACGATCTCAAACACGCCGTACCACGCCTTGCCTTTTACATGGAAACGGCCGTGGAACCTCCGGTACAGCGGCTCCAGCTCCTCGGAGATCATGATGACAACGAAATTCGCCAGACCCCATACAATAAAATTCCAGCTTGCCCCGTGCCAGATTCCCGTTGTAAACCATACCACAAAGGAGGACAGGTACACCGGTACTCTCTTTCCGATCTTCTCACCAAACGTATTTCTCGAAAACTTGGAAAATTTCAGCATCGGCTTACACACAGAGATCGGATAGAAAATATAGTCCGTAAACCATGTCCCCATTGTAATATGCCATCTCTTCCAGTATTCTTTGATGTTTTTGGAGAAATACGGTCGGCGGAAGTTCTCCGTCACTGTAATGCCCATTGTCTGCGCAATACCGATGGTAATGTCGATTCCGCCGGTAAAGTCCGCATACAGCTCAAATGCGTAAAACAGCATCCCCACAAACACGAATCCGCCCTGATATGTATCCGGATCCTGTATGATCGCATTGACCGCCGTCAGGATCCGATCGGCGACTACCACCTTTTTAAAATATCCCCACAAGATACGGTAAAGTCCGTAGGAAACAACTTTCGGATCGAAATAATGCACCTCGAACAGAGATTTTGCCAGATCATTAAACCGGCTGATCGGTCCCTGCACAAGCTGCGGGAAAAAAGATACGAAAAGAGCCAGTTTGAAAGGATTTTTTTCTGCACTGCTCGTGCCGCGGTACACATCGATAATATATCCCATTGTCTGGAAAGTATAGAACGAAATACCCATAGGAATGATAAGATCCAAAAACGACAGTTGGCAGTCACTGTGAAATGCCTCCAAAATTCCGTTAATATTGGCAATCATAAAATTGGTATATTTAAGTACAGCCAGTATCCCCAGATTGAAGAAAAGGCAGATGAGCAGCCATTTCCACTTCTTTGATCTGATCCCCGCTTTATATTCCTTTTTCTCTTCTCTTGATATCTGTCCTTTGTGAGCTTTCAGCCAGTCTTTCTGGATGTTGTCCAGCCGATCCAGTTTCAGACCGATCAGATAGGTTGATACAGTCGTAGCCATAATAAAAATCAGATATGACGGGCTTGCGATAAAGTAAAATACATAACTCGCCACAAGAAGAAACGGCCATTGCCATTTCTTCGGGAGTGTATAGTAAAGAACAAACACCACCGCGAGAAAACCGATAAAACTATAGTCCGTAAACAGCATAGCAGTCTTTCCTATTCATCTTCCAGTCTCTGAATCAGGCTGTAAAGAGCTTTCGCGGAATTAAAATTATCCGGTATGATCTCCTCGGCCGGAATGACTACGTCATATTCCTCGTTGATCTCGGAAATGATCGTGACAATGTCAAACGAATCGATCAACCCGTCATCGATCAGCGTCTCACATGTATTGAAATCAATCTCCGGATGCAGATTTTCAAGAATTTCCATTAATGCTTCCATTGTTATCTTCTCCTTTTCTTTTCATCGTTTAATTGTTTTAACTTTACCCGGTTAATTTTCCCGTTTACCGTCAGCGGCATCTGCTCCAGCGCATAGACATGATTCGGGATCATGTATCTGGGGAGCTTCTTCCGGAGCGCCGTTACAAGATCCTTTAATTCGGTCTCTCCCACATAGAAGAGAATGATCTTCTCTGTATCTTTATCATAAATACAGCATGCGCTGTGTATGCCCTCGATTCTGTTCACATGGACCTCGATTTCCCCAAGCTCGATCCTGTGGCCCATATGTTTGATCTGATAGTCCTTACGGGAAATAAATACAAGTTCTCCCCGCTCATTGAGTTTTCCGATATCCCCTGTGCGGTAGATCAGTTCATGGTAACTGTGGTTCAGCGGATTCTGGACAAACACCTCATCCGTCTTTTCGTCATTGTTGTAATAACCGAACGTCAGGGCAGTGCCGCGGATACAGATTTCTCCCTGCCCGCCCCGGGGCGGCACCCTGTCATTCTCATCAAGAAGAATGATCTCTGTATTTTTAAACGGCTGTCCGACAGGAATCACATCCGTCTCCTCAAATTCCCTGTCCACCTCATAGTAGCAGCTCATACCGGTTGCCTCCGTCGGTCCGTACAGATTGATAAACCTCGCGTTTGGCAGCGCTTTTCTCCACAGGTTAAACTGCCTGATCGGAAAAACTTCACTTCCGAAAGCAATTGTGTGGAGATATTCCGGCACCACCTTATCAAACGTCTTCATGGAAGATATCATGGTCAGCGCGGACACGACCCAGCAGACCGTATTGATCTTATACTTATTCAGGAATTCCACCAGTTTTACGGGAAACATGAAAAGCTGTTTCGGCACCAGATAAGTAGTCGCCCCGTATTTCAAACTGGCAAAGAGTTCTTTTAAACACGCGTCAAAATACAATGGTGTCTGGTTGGCAAACACAGACTCTGCTGTTACATGAAGAACTTCTGTCAGATTGTCCACATAATCGATAACAGCTCTGTGGCATCCCACGACTCCTTTCGGCATACCTGTAGAACCTGACGTGAATACAATATAGACCGGATCTGTGTCGATCGCTTTCCTTCGGATATCTGCCAGGAGAGCATCATCGGGCGGCAGGGAAGCAATCTCGTCATACATGAGGAGTTCTCCGTCAAAGCCTCTGATCTCCCGCACCTTTCCCGCAGTGGAATCATCACAGATAACCGCTCTGGGATGCAGATTCTGAAAGATCAGTTCAATCCTGAACTCCGGCATCTCTTCATCCATAGGCACGTAAAAACAGCCGCTGTACACCACTCCCCAGAAAGCCGCGATCATATGCGGGTGCTTTTTCATATAGATCACAACCGGTTCTCTCTTATACCCTTTTTCACTTAAAACCGTGCCGATACTTCTTGACGCCTGATATACATCCTGAAACGTCATTTCATCAGACTCATTGGCAAATGCAGTCTTATCGGGATATTTTCTGACTGTATGTTCCAGATATTCCAATATGTTCCTCTGCATGATTTCCTCCTGCGCTTTATTTTCATTCTCTTTATGTGATCAGATTCCTGTATGTTTTTTTCAGACGTCCCCGGCAGGCAATGACCGCCCGCTGAGCGAGCACTTCCATGGCATCCAGATATCCGGGACCGAGATCGTGATTCTTCTTGACCAGGGACAATTCTGTGCATCCGAGGATCAGAGCCTGCGCCCCCCGGCTTCTGAGGTATTCCGCTGCTTCACTAAAACGCTCCATATCCGCTGGCTGCCCGGATTTTATATTTTTATAGATAACATCTGTAATATATTTCTGATGAACCTCGTCCGGAAGGATCGCTTTAACGCCCATTCCTTCAAGCCGATCCTGAAAGATCCTGCTTTTTACCGTGCCGTCCGTTGCCATAAGGCCCGCACAGCCCACACCGGCTTTGATCAGTTCCTCTCCGGTTCCGGTGATCGCATTCAAGATAGGAATCCCGATACCCTCTGAAAGTTCCTCATGAAAGTAATGAGCTGTAATACAGGGGACTGCGATACAGACTGCGCCCTCTTCCGCCAGAGATCGGCCGATCCCGATCATCGGAACTGCCGGATTTTCAGACGATTCCCCAAGGATGTACGCTGTCCGGTCCGGAATCCGCGGGCAGTTATATATGATCATTTCCACATGCTCCTGATCACAGGATGCATCCGTCATTTCAATGACCATTTCCATAAACCGTGCTGTAGCCATCGGTCCCAGACCGCCTATCACTCCCAAAATCATATCTGTCTGCCTCCCTCTATTCAATCGTCGAATCGGTCGTCGGTGTGGCCGGATAGAGACTCTGATCAAAGATATGGCTGTTGTTATGAGCTTCCGAATATTCCAGAATTTCCTCATCTGTCCAAAGGAAGAATTCGCCTCCGCCGGTTCTCGGCGTCGTGTCAAAATGGTACCAGCCGTCTCCCACATTGACAAGGCTCCAGTAATGACTGGAGTGGCTCGTATCGCTCTTCACAATATCAATATTCGGTATGTCGGCCTCTGTAAGCAGCGCTTTTGACGTGGCAAAAAACACAAAGCAGTCTCCCTGGCCTTCTGTGAACCCCTGATAAGCGCCATTTGTCCAACTGTCCTTATCGGAAGTACTGATATAGCTGATATTGTCTCTCGTCCAGTCATAGATAGCCCTTGCTTTCTCCTTCAGGGTCATATCATCTGTTGTGATTTCCGCAAGGACCTCGTCAGCCAGAGCATATACTTCCTCCGGCTCTACATAATCATCCGGTTTTTCACTGATCGTTATGGTAGTCTCTTCCCGCGCAGTATTACCGGACACATCCGTCGCCGTATATATAACATCGTAGGTTCCGGCAGTATTTGCGTCGACATCGCTATTGTCTACTTCCAGTTCAACATCAGTATCGCAGTTATCTGTCACAGTGATCTCTGACTTATATGAAATAGGATCCCCGATAAAGCTTGTGAGGGGAGCCACGCCGTCGATCACCGGTGCTTCTGTATCCACGATCACGTTCAGCTCGCCTTCAACCTCGGATGTATTGCCGCCCTCATCTGTCAGTACAACTATGACCGCTACAGTTCCCGCCTCGGACAGATCCGGTTCTTCCTTGAAGCTGTATGCCACATCTGTAGCGTCATCCACACTTTCTACAAGTAATGAAGCGTCTACCGTTCCCTCCACAGCAACCGTGAGCGGTTCAGAAACTGCCGTGCCCTCCGGCGCGGTGGTATCCTCCACTACAAGCGTTGAGGTCCACTCTTTTCCTTTTGCGTTCAGTGTGATCTCATATTCACCGACATGTCCCAGATCGATTTCGGACATATCGGTGACAAATTCGATATCCACATTTTCTTTCCGAAGAAACGCTTCTGCTTCAAGCTCATCTGTTCCTGCCTCCACTGTCACTTTTTTTGACACCGGACTTGAAAAAAACAGCCGGTTGACCAGGATAACAAGAGCGATAAGAGTGAACATTGTCCCTCCCATCCTGATAAGCAGTGCTCTTCTTCGTTTTTTGAGCCGCGCAATCCGTCTCCGTTCTTTTTCACGTCTGCGTTTCCGGGCCAGATATTCCTGCTCGATCCGCCGATTTTCTTCTTCTGCCGCAAGAAGTTCTTCTATCTCGCTGCTCAAACCGTGAGCCGGCCTCTTCCTGTACTCATTCATAATTTCTCATCCCGACAATTGTACCGAACAAACTGTTGTTTTCGATATTTTTCAACAAAATACTTCATTATTATACGCTTTCGCACATGTTTTTGCAAGTGCTTTTAAGGAGCCCTGATCCGTATATTTCAGCGTATATTTATCATTTTAAATCCGCACAGCTCCCGCAACGGCAGTAACAAACCATTGAATTTTCATACTTTTTTGCTAAAATATA
>CAZJRY010000116.1:2534-7434 GCA_964548625.1 uncultured Mediterraneibacter sp. | reverse complement strand
ACCTACGGACAGATCGCGCTTCTCTGCGGGAAACCGAAGAATGCGCGCCAAGTGGGATATGCGCTGAACCGGAACCGGCTGGGGGACGATGCTCCCGCTTACCGGGTAGTAAATGCACGGGGGATTTTAAGTGGAGCCGCGGCGTTTGAGACAGCAGATATGCAGAAGATGCTTCTGGAAAATGAGGGCGTGGAAGTCCGTTTTACTCCGGATGGCTGGCAGGCGGATCTTAAGAAGGACGGCTGGCACAATACGATGGAGGAAGCGCTGCGTTTTCGGGAAATATTTAAAGCGCAGGACATATAAAGGAACAGTTCGGTCATCGGAGGGACCGGACTGTTAGCGCAGAGGTATAAGAACATGAAGATAAAGTGTATCGCCCTTGACATGGACCGGACAACGCTGGACAGTCAGGGGCATCTGAGTGAAGCAAACAGAACAGCGATCGGGAGAGCTGTCATGGCAGGCGTTCATGTGGTGGTGGCAAGCGGGCGGCCGCTGGACTCATTGCCGGCGGAAATCATGGATATCGCAGGCGTGCGATATGCCATTACATCCAACGGAGCGGCGGTCTATGATCTGTGTGAAAGAAAATGTCTGCGGCAGTTCAAGATGACTCCGGCGTCAGCAGAGGATATACTGCGGCATACGGAGCCGGGGCGGATGACAGATGAATATAGAGATGGATCGGAGATTTCTTACGAGGCGTTTATTGACGGCAGGACTTTTGCGGAGAGCCGGTATGTGGCTGACCCGGTGCGTTTCGGAGCTATGCCGCAGGCGGTCCCCTATATACAGGGCACCCGCACGCCGGTCGGGGATATAAGGACTTTTATCCGGGAACATAAGTCGGAGCTGGACTGCATTGACCTTGTGGTAAAAAACGAGGATATGAAGTATAAATTGTGGAAAAGTCTCCGTGAAAATGTCCGGGACGTGTATATCACATCTTCTGTGAGACAGCTTCTTGAAATCTCTCACAGAGACGCGGGCAAGGAATCCGGCGCGAAGTTCCTGCTGGAATATCTCGGTCTGACAAGGGAAGAGCTTGCCGCGTTCGGCGACGGGGATAATGACTGCGGGCTTCTCAGATTTGCGGGGATCGGTTTTGCCGTGGCAAACGCGTCCCCGGAATGCAGAGACGCCGCGGATGAAATCGTCTCCTCAAATGACGAAAACGGCGTTGCACAGGGGATCAATATGATCTTGTTTTGAAAGACGGAGGAATAAGTCATGTACATAGGAGATTTACATATTCATTCCAGATATTCCCGGGCGACAAGCAAAGACTGTACGCCGGAGCATCTGGACCTGTGGGCGGGAAAGAAAGGCATACATATTGTAGGAACCGGTGATTTTACTCATCCGGCATGGCGGGAAGAACTGACGGAGAAGCTGGAGCCTGCGGAGGACGGGCTCTATGTGCTCAAAGACGGATACAGGATCAAAGACGGGGAGATCCCGGGAGAAGTGTCTCCGCGTTTTGTAATAACCGGGGAGATCAGCTCCATTTATAAGAAAAACGGGAAAGTGCGTAAAGTCCACAGTCTGATCATCCTGCCCGGTCTTGAGGATGCGGAGAGGATCTCGGCAAAGCTGGAACAGATCGGGAATATTCACTCAGACGGGCGGCCGATCCTCGGGCTGGACTGTCATGATCTGCTGGAGATCATTCTGGAGCTGTGCCCGCGGGCAGTCTATGTGCCGGCCCATATCTGGACGCCTCATTTCTCCTTGTTCGGGGCGTTCTCAGGATTTGATACAGTGGAAGAGTGTTTCGGGGATCTGGCCCCGTACATCCACGCTATGGAAACGGGACTTTCCTCGGATCCGCCGATGAACTGGCGGGTCTCTGCCCTTGACCGGTATCAGTTGATTTCCAATTCGGACGCTCATTCTCCTGCAAAACTGGGAAGAGAGGCGAATCTGTTTGACATTCCGCTGTCCTACGAAGGAATGTCCCGCGCTATACAGACAGGTGAGGGATTATATGGTACGATCGAGTTTTTCCCCGAAGAGGGAAAGTATCATATGGACGGACACCGCAAATGCAATCTCTGTCTGACACCGTCCGATACGTTGAAATACAACGGGATCTGCCCGGTGTGCGGCAGGAAGATCACGATCGGAGTGTCCCACCGTGTGGAAGAACTCTCAGACCGTGAAGAAGGATATATCCGTGAAAATGCAAAACCATTTGAAAGTCTGGTGCCGCTTCCGGAAGTCATCGGAGCTTCTTCCGGACACTCGGCAGTCAGCGTGAAAGTGCAGAGAGAATATCAGAAAATGCTCTCCGGGTTGGGACCGGAATTTGAAATCCTGAGGAATCTTCCGTTGGAGGATATCCGCAGGGCAGCCGGCACCCGCGTGGCAGAGGGGATCGGGCGTCTGCGCCGCGGACAGGTGGAGCGGATACCGGGCTTCGACGGAGAATATGGTGTGATCAAATTGTTCAGCGCAGAAGAACTGAATAATACAGAGGGGCAGATGAGTTTCTTCGAACTTCTGGGAACGCAGGAAAGCGGAGAGGCAGAGAAAGCGGGAGAAGAGACAGGAAAAGCGGATGAAACAATCACAGGGGCAAAGGAAGAAAGGCAGCAGAGTACGGCAGACCGGAAGAATACAACGGAGAGACAGGATACGGCGGGGCAGAAGTATACGGAGCTTCCGGCGGAACAGGAAGAGGCTCAAGAGAAACAGCAGGGGCAGCGGCAGAATAAGTCCGCACGTTTGAATCCGGAGCAGGAATATGCTGCCCGGTGTACATCGCCTCATATTGCGGTAAAGGCAGGTCCCGGCACGGGAAAGACAAAGACGCTTGTATCCAGACTCCGCTATCTTCTGGAATACCGGAAAGTACGCCCGGCGGAGATCACGGCGGTTACATTTACAAATCAGGCGGCAGCCGAGATGCGGGAACGTATCGAAAAGGAGACAGGGAAAAAGCAGGCCGGCCGTGCGATGCAGATTGGAACCTTTCATGCAATCTGTCTGAATTTCCTGAAAGAGCAGGGGGAAGAGTTTACCCTGATGGGAGAGGCACAGCAGCGGATCATGGCAGAAGAGGTCATCTCGTATACAGGTGTGAATGCAAAGCCGGGTAAATTTCTGGAGCAGGTGTCTCGGAGAAAGTCAGACATGGATGCGGTGCTTACAGAGGATTTTTTAAGCGGTGATATTTCTGACAAATGGATTTCTGATGATCCGGTATGGCAGCAGGCTTTCCGGATTTATGAAGAGCGGAAGAACGAACTGCATCTGCTCGACTTTGACGATCTCTTGCTGCGTACGGTGGGGTGCATTGAGAGCGGTCAGGTTACTGATAGTTGGGAGAAGCGTTTCCGGTATCTTCTGGTCGACGAATTTCAGGATATTAACCCTGCTCAGCTTAAGCTTGTGAAGCTGTGGAGCCAGGCGGGAAGAGAGTTGTTCGTGATCGGAGATCCGGATCAGTCAATCTATGGTTTCCGTGGAGCAGACAGCGCATGCTTTGAGCGCCTCGGGAAAGAATATGACGATCTTGAGGTCATAAGCCTGAAAGAAAATTACCGTTCTGTACCTCAGATCCTGAAAGCGGCGTCGGCGGTGATCGGTGCAGCAGAAGCGGGAGATAAAGAAGAAAGAGAACAAAGAGAAATGCTTCACCCGAACTGCCCGGACGGCGCTCCTGTCCGGATTGTCCGTGCCGGAAACCCCATGGGCGAGGCGATATTTATCGCAAAAGAAATCAACCGTATGTCAGGCGGCATGGGCATGATCGAGGCCCATCAGACTGCATGGGAGCACCCGGGAAAGAAAGTCCGCAGTTTTGACGAAATTGCGATTCTCTGCCGCACCCATCATCAGGCAGAGCTGGTGGAAAAATGTCTGCGCACAGAGAGTATCCCTTATGTGATCGCCGGCAGGGAAGATTATCTGAATGAAGAATCCGTGCAAAATAGTATCTGTTTCTTCCGCCTCATAGAACAGACAGAGGAATCGGGGAATCTGCCGGATGTGCCCCATGAAGGATCAGAGAACGCACAGCAGAGCAAAACGACGGATATAGCTGTAGTTGGCGATATTTCCGTGATGGAGGTATGTGCGAAATACTTCTGGAAACTGGAGTGGAGCGATATGGCTGAGGCAGTGATCAGAAATACTCTGCTCAAGTACTGCCCGCTCTATAAAAAGAAAAAACCCCGGAAATTCCTTGAACAGTGGATGGAAGAGGTGAAGTTGACAGACGATCCTGCCATGCAGAAACTTCTGCAGGCATCGGTATTTTACAAGACAATGACGGAATTTTTGTATGCCCTTGAGCTGGGTGTGGAGAGCGACCTGAAGCGCTGTGGAAGTAAGAAATATACTTCCGACACGGTTACTGTCATGACTCTGCATGGTTCGAAAGGGCTTGAATTCCCTGTAGCATTTATCTACGGAGTGGAGAAAGGCTCGATTCCGCTGGAAAATGAGAAGCATCCGGCGGACAAAGAAGAAGAGCGCCGTTTGTTCTATGTGGGAATGACAAGGGCGAAAGAAGAGCTGATCCTGACAACTTCCGGGGAGGAGTCTGAATTTATCAGTGCCATTCCCGGGGATGTATCTGTTCATGAAAATGAAGAGAGAAAGAAGAAAGAGCAGGAATGGCAGCAGATGAGTCTGTTTGATATGTGATGGAGATAATTTTCTGTTGATAAGAAAAAGTGTAACAGTTCAGCCATCAGATATCTGAACTGTTACAAAAAGATTATCGGGATACAGCCGTGGAAAAAAGCTGCACAATAATGTCCCATGTTTTCGGAAAACGCTCCAGGATCGCGTGCCGTATTACATCAGGTGCGATATGGGAATTGATATCGAAGACACTCTCTCCGTTGGCAGCGTCGCCGATGGCGACCGGGGCGTGCGCTACTCCGCC
>CAZJRY010000116.1:0-2434 GCA_964548625.1 uncultured Mediterraneibacter sp. | reverse complement strand
GAGAAAGTGTATGGAAAAAAGAAAACAACTGAATATGCAGATGGACACAGACAATGAACCTTTTAATCCGCTAAAGGACATGAACCTTATGGATGATTTCCTGTTTGACGTTGCGACAGTCGATCTGGAGAACTGCAAGATAATTATTGAACTTTCGCTCGGAATAACACTTACAAAGATTGCATGGAAAGAGGGGCAGAAAGTCGTGCATAATCTTCTGGGGAAGCGTGGAATCCGGATGGATTTCTATGCTGAAGATGATCAAGGGCGCGTCTTTGATGTAGAAATGCAGAAAAGGAACAGGGGAAATATTCCGAAAAGAACGCGGTTTTATCAGGCTCTGATTGATGCACCGATGCCGAAAAGCGGGGAGCAGGGGTTCGATCATCTGAAACCGGCATACATCATTGTAATCTGTGGGTTTGATCAGTATGGATACGGCTTTTATAGATATACGTTTGACAATCGATGCAAAGAGCTGCCGGAACTGCTCATGGGTGATGAATGCCAGAAAATCATATTGAATACGAAAGGTACGAATGATGAGGATGTCGAGAAGCCTTTGGTTGATTTTCTGCATTATATCGAAAAGAGCAGTGAAGATAATATTCCGGAAGACTGCGATGAGCGTCTGAAGCATCTGCATAGAAAGCTGGAAGAGATAAAAGCAAATGAGCAGATGGGAGTGACGTATATGAAGATGGAAGAAAGAGATCGACTTATCCGAGAAGAGGGGGAGCGACGTGGAGAGATACAAGGGGCGATCAAAGCGGAGGCAAAGATTGTATCGATGATCCGAAAGAAGCTGGCAAAGGATAAAGATACTGACAAGATAGCTGAAGAGTTGGAACTGGAAAATGATTACGTGGAAAAAGTTACTGCTCTTCTTCGGGAGGATCCGGACAAAACAGACGAACAGGCAGCGGAGCAGCTTCTGTACGGAAAGGAAGAATAACGAGATGGATATAAAAGCTGACTATAAGGCAGTAGAAGAAGTTGTGCGTCGCGCGGGCATGATGATGAAGGAAGCGCATCTGTCATCAGATTCTGTACAGCACAAGGAAGGCGCGGCGAATTTTGTTACTTCTTACGATGTGGCGATCCAGAAATTTCTGATAGAAGAACTGCATCGTATCGTGCCGGAGGCGGCTTTCTTCGGCGAGGAGGAGACGGAAGGAAACACCAGAGAGAAAGAACTTGACGGATTGTGCTTCCTCATTGATCCGATCGACGGAACGACGAATTTTATGTTTCGGTATAATTACAGCTGTATTTCCGTGGGGCTTGCATATGCGAAGGAAATGATTGCAGGATTTGTATATAATCCATATGTGGATGAGATGTTCAATGCGGTCCGGAGAAACGGAGCATATCTGAATGGAGAAAAGATTCATGTGCCGGACAGCGGGCTTGAAGATGGAATCGCCTCTTTTGGATGTGCGAGATACAATAATTCTGATACGGGGCTTTTATTCCGTGTGGTGCAGGAGATGTTTAATCAGAGCCTTGCAGTGCGATGCGGCGGATCGGCGGCTCTTGATCTGTGCCGCGTAGCGGCCGGAGCCAACGTGGTGTATCTGGAAATGAAGCTGAATCCCTATGATTACGCGGCGGCTTCCATCATTATAGAAGAAGCAGGCGGTGTGATCACGCAGATTGATGGAAGTAAGATTACGCTGGACAAGCCGTGCTCGATATTAGGAGCAACGTCGAGGGCGGCGGATGAAGTGAGGGAAATAACTAAAAAATTTCAAGGATGTTGACAATGCAGTTTTAATAATTTAGATTATATAAGATACTATTAAGGCAATACAGGATTGGGAGAAAGATCCATAGAAGATATAATAAGGAGAACATACCATTATGAGATTAGGGGAAAAACAGGTTTTAACTGTCGTTAAAAAAGTAGATTTCGGCGTATACTTAGGCAGCGATGAGGAGCGCGTACTGCTCCCGAAGAAACAGGTCCCCGAAGGAATTGAAGCAGGCGATCCTGTCGAGGTATTCCTGTATAAAGATTCATCAGACCGGATGATCGCGACGACAAAGGAACCGAAGCTTACGCTCGGGAAAATGGCTGTGCTGGAAGCAGTAGACGTGGGGCGTATCGGGGCATTCCTCGACTGGGGACTGGAAAAAGATCTGCTGCTCCCGTTCAAGGAGCAGACGACGAAGGTAGAGAAAGGCGACAAATGTTTTGTAAGTCTGTATATAGATAAAAGCGGACGTCTCTGCGCTACAATGAAAGTATATCAGCTCCTGCGCACAGATTCTCCTTATCAAAAAGATGATACAGTGCGCGGAACTGTCTATGAGATCAGCCGGGATTTCGGTGTGTTCGTGGCGGTAGACGATCAGTTTTCCGCACTGATCCCAAGGCGGGAAGTTTATGGAAGGATGTATGTGGGACAGCAGATCGAAGCGCGTGTGGCAG
>CAZJRY010000115.1:0-7465 GCA_964548625.1 uncultured Mediterraneibacter sp. | reverse complement strand
CCTCCCTTTTACTTTTCCATATTTTTAATCATGATTTCATTTTTCTTTCCAATTGCATTCGTCATACCATTTCTAGAAAAAAGAACTGCCGCAATAAGAAAACAAATAGCAGGTCCGAAATTAATCACTGCGTTCATATTGGTCAGTACTGTTGAAGAAAGATCCACGTTTGCTACAAATCCAACCTGAGCTAATATAAGTATACCGACAGAACCGCCAATTGCATTTCCGAGTTTTGTAGAAAATGAAATACACGAATAGATCACTCCGTCTGATCTGACGCCTGTACGGAGCCAGTTATCATCAATAATTTCAGCGCCCATCGTATATGATACCATTGCTACTAGATTTGTTGCCCCGTAAATAAATCCGACTACAATGATTACTCCATTCAAATGAAGCTCTCCCGAAAAGAAAAATGCAATGCAACACAGTGCCTGAATTATCGCCGAACCTACGCCAACCCATTTTTTATCAAAATGGTTCAGCAGATACGGTGCGTATACATTCACTATGAACATTCCAAAGGACATAACTGTGGAAAATCCCGCCATCAGCCCAGGCTCATCTAAAACATAGATGAAATAATATGCCATAATGCCAAGCCGTCCGAATATACCAACGAGAAATACTAGCATTGCAAGGATTAAAAGCCTGGCATTTCTGTCTGAAAACGCATATCTGAATGAACGAACTAAAGCAAGCGTCGTATTTCTTCTTCTCTGTTCGCGCTTTGGACTGATCACTTCTTTCGATGATGCAAAGCATATCCAGAAGCATGGAATACATGCTATTGAAAAAATAACCGCCACAATGAAATAACCTGAATCAGAGGAAGTAGACTGACCCCCAAAATACAAAATCAAAGGCATTGTGATTGCACTGACAAGCATCTGTACGACTCCTCCTGTAAATCCCCTGAAAGCATTCAGAGAAACTCTTATGTCATTGTACGGAGTCATAGAATTTGCTAAACATCCGACGGAAAGATTAACTGCGCTGTATGCAGCGCCGCACAATATATAGGTCACACCGCACCATACGGCTTTCCATACATTCGGGATATCAAGATTCAAAAATGTCAAGCAGTTAAGAAGCGCCAGCAGCGGCGCTCCATAAAGAATATATGGTCTGTATCTTCCCCATTTTGTATGTGTATTCTCTGCAATCGCACCGAACATGGGATCGTCCACAGCATCCCAGATTCTTGCTATCAACATAATCATAGAAATCACTGCCGGAGTAAGTCCCACAACATCTGTATAATATACTGTCAGATATGAACTGATCAGAGTCCACGAAAACTGGGAGCCGGCCTCTCCCATCCCATATCCGATTTTTTTCCATACTGATATTTTCTCTCTGCTTTGTTTCCTGACCATCTATACACATCCTCATCTAAATCGTATGTTATCTGATTATTCTGCTTTCTGCATTTCTTTTATCTTCTGCTCATTCTCTCTTCCTTTTGCATTCGTCATGCGGATCATAAGCATCGGTATGATTGCGATGATAAATAATGCCGCCGGCGCAAAGTTGATCACAGCGTTAACCCGGGTCAGTGTCGCACTGCTCATTTCAGTATTCGCTACAAATCCCACGATACTCAGAACGGCGATTCCAACGGAACTTCCAATAGCATTCGCCACTTTTGTGGAAAAGGAAACAGCAGTGGCAATGACACCATCTGATCTTTTGCCTGTCCTAAGCCAGTTGTCATCTATCAGTTCACCGCACAGCGCGACAGAAGTCAAACCCATAAGATTCGTTGCTCCATAAACAAATCCGACAACTGCAATTATCATACTTGGAAGCTTTGCCTGCCCCATAAAGAAAAATGCGACACAGCAGGCACACTGCGCAATACATGCCAGAACCGCGACATACTTTTTATCAATATAATTCAATAAAACAGGAGCATAAAAATTCACTATCATCATACCTGCTGTCATAGCTGTTCCAAAAGATGCCATTCCCATCGCATCTCCTGTTACGTAGATGAAATAATATGCCATAATGCTGATACGTCCGAAAACTGCAGTCAGATAGATCAACATACCAATCATTAAGCATCGTACATTCCAGTCTTTTAATGCATTTACAAATGAGCTCCCGATTGTTCGTATAATATTCTCTTTTTTTTCTGCCCTGTTAACTGTTCCACCGCTGATCACTTCTTTTGTTGAAAGAAAACAAAAGATAAAACACGGAATTGAGCACAGTGAAAAGATCAATGCCGTCAGAAAATAACCTCGCGATGATGATGTATTTCCATTTCCAAAAAAGAGCAACAACGGCATAGTCACCGCATTCATAATCATTCCTGCAATACCGGAAACAACTCCCTTTACCGCATTACTGGACACTCTCTCGGCATTAATTGATGTCATGGAGTTGACAACACATGTAACAGAACCATTCACAAAAGAATAAATTGTTCCACATACAATATAAGTAACAATACACCAGACTGCTTTTGCAGTGTTTGATATATCGAGATTTAAAAATGTAAGGCAGTTAAATAATGCCAGCGCCGGAGCACCATACAAAATATAAGGTCTGTATCTTCCATATTTTGATCGTGTATTTTCCGCAATGCCGCCGAAAACAGGATCTGCAAATGCCTGCCAGATACGAGCTACCAGCATGATGACTGATATGATTGCCGGTGCAAGTCCAACGACGTCAGAGTAAAACACTGTCAGGTAAGAACTGATCATAGTCCACGAAAGCGTACTTCCTGCTTCTCCAAAACCATATCCTATCTTTCTCAGCATTGGGATATGGACTGCAGTTTTATCTGCTGCAGCCTCATTCATCTGAGCGTTTTTCATTATCTGTTTCCTCCTTTAAAATTTATAAAGCTCAATCATGTATACCGTTGGCTTATCACCTAATTTAATTGCCATTTTCTCATCGCCATTTAATATGCGCCCTGACTTCCACTCTCCGTTTACAATTTCTCCTTCTTCCATTTTTATATAATCAACACTGAGTGCTTCTCCCTCTTTCGCCTGGAATGTAATCGTGCTCTCCATACCCGCAATCAAAAATTTATTTCCTGCAAGCTCCAGAACCACACCCGCTGCAATCGGTTTCGCATCCATTTTAGGCGAATAGGCAATCAGCATATCATAGTCATGGAAGCGAAAGAACTGACCAAAGTCTGTTGAACTATGCTTCACATATGCCTTCATATGTTCTGTCCCTCGATATTTCAGGAAAAGAGGTTCCATCTGTTTCATAAGATGATAAGTAAGGCTGAGATATTCTTTGCTTCCCGTAATATCCAATGCGGAAGGATCGATATTAAGCGCGATCATAACCTCCATAGGCGGCTTAACCACAGTGTCAGGATTCAGTGCAAGATCTTCTATACCGAACGGGGAAAATCCGATAGCATTTTTCGCGGCAAACGCATAGAGGCAGTAAGAAGCCGCCACTGCATCTTTGCGGATCTCCGGAACAAACAGCGGATTCCCTTCATAGCTGTATTTATCCATTACATCTGCACAGTACGGGACATAAATATCCGGCGCAAAGGTAAATAATGACGGAGCAACAAGTTTCCAGATACGGTGTACTGTTGTCACCGGACCGCCTGACGGATAAGTTCCCGGATTCCACGGATATTGCTTCAGCCATGCATTCGCGTAACACGGAAGATCATATTCTGCTTTCCCGGCAGCAGTGATCTTTTCCACCGCTTTTGCAAAATAATACGCCATAAAATACTCTTCTGCATCTTCCCCAAACGCTTCTTTCCAGCTGCCTGTCACCTTAAATTCTTCTGCAAGCGCAGCCGGGATTTCCTCTCTGAACTCTGCTTTTGCCTGCTCGCAATAATCGCATGCATTGCCCATGATTCCAATCTCATTTTCAACCTGGATCATAATCACGGTCTGAGAATCCGCATCTTTCTCTTTCAAATGCCGCATCAGTACTGTAAATGCGTTCTTATCCTTTTCAACTGCGGCATCACATAATGGAGAAATGGTATTTGTCGTTATCCCTGTTGCTTTCTTTACGTGAAAATATGTTTCTGTATCACGTTTCATCCATCCCGGGACATACATGGATTCACTGTTTTTCCATAATCCAAACCAGATCAGAATCAGTTTCATTTCTTCTTCTCTTGCTTGTTCCAACAGACCATCTACAATCGCGAAATCAAATATTCCTTCCTGTTCTTCAATCATTTCCCAGTAAACCGGAACAATCACTGAGTTCATGTTCATTCCCCTGAGGTTCGGCCATACATTTCTCTTCATATAGTACAGATCCGACGCACTTGAATTGTGCATCTCACCGCTATAGCAAAAGAAAGGCTCATCATTTACATATAATGTCGGAATCCCTTTGCTGTCTTTCTTAATTACCGGAATATTGTTCATCTTTATTCTCTCCTTTTCTCTGTACTGCTTTGTATTTTCTTGCTATCTCTATTTTACGCTTGACATTTTCTGTTCTTCAATCATAATATAATTGTATTTATAAAACGATATTAATATAGAGGGATTTTAAATGATCTATTCTTTGCAGGCTACAAAAAAAGAAAGGGGAAAAATACCGATCCTGATACGAAGTATAGGGATCAATCATAGCCAGGAGCCCGTCAACCGGCCTCATGGTCTGTCTTTTTATCAATGGTTTTATTGTGCGAAAGGCACAGGCGAAGTGACCATAGACGGCATTCGCAACCATATATCCGAAGGAAGTGGTTTCCTTATCCTCCCTGCAATTTCTCACTCCTATCGAAGTATTACCGAAAACTGGCGCGTTCATTTTATCGGATTTGAGGGTCCTATATGCCATAAAATGCTTTCCATGTTAGATATGTATCGCTCCGGAGTCTATCAATTTTCAAACAATAAAGTATTTCTGGATCATGTGCAGTCACTTTTTTTTATAAAAGACCGTCCCGTAAAAAATAAAAAGCTGCTTTATTCTAAAGAATGTTACAGCTTTTTACTGGATATATCCGGGCAGATTACACCTGCTAAAACCGGGATGCCTGCACAGGAAAACGGTATTGTTTCGTCTGTTATTTCCTATCTGGAAACAAATTATTATCGAGATATTTCTTTAGATGAACTTGCGCAAGAAATGAACCGCTCAAAAGAATATCTTTGCACTGTTTTCAAGAAATCAACCGGAGTTACTATTATTCATCATCTTCGGACAATAAGAATTGCGCGTGCCAGAATACTACTTCTTCAATATCCGGAGAAATCAATTGCTGAGATTGCTTATGAATGCGGTTTCTCAAATGCAAGTTATTTTGATAAAAAGTTTAAACAGATAATGGGGATCACTCCTGCAAGCTACCGTGCAAAACATGTCTAAACAATTATAACAACATTAATTCTACAGCGATTTCAAATACGGCGACCAGTAATCCGCGATCTGGCAGTGTGCGGAACCGCAGACGGGATCCTCCGCCACAGAAAGCTTCGGACAGAAACTTCTCGATACACAGTCCGCTTCGTCACCGGCGGTGGTAGCATTCTGGATCCTTCCCGGCAGTTTTTTCAGCAGTTCCTGGTCCGGAGGCATCGCACGGACTTGGCTTTCCTTTTCAAAGACACAGAACAGATCCATCCCCAGGACCGCTTTCACAGGCCGAAAGCCAACTTCATCTTTTTCCTTCTCATAAAAATTCAACATAAAAGAATATGACGGATGTCCGTCCCGCATACGCTCAATCCATATGCTCACGAACATCCGTCATATTCTTATATCGAATTCTATTTAGAACAGCTTATCAAATCTTTCCATTGCTTCTTTCGTCTTCTCATGGGTTCCGAACGACGTCAGACGGAAATGATTCTTTCCGTTCACGCCGAATCCCGCTCCCGGTGTTCCGACTACCTGTATATTTTCAAGCAGATGATCGAAGAGTTCCCATGACTCCATCCCGTTCGGGCACTTAAACCAGATATAGGGTGAATTTACTCCGCCTGTAAACGGAATATTCTTCCTGCGGAGAGTCTCCGCGATCACACGGGCATTTTCCATGTAATAAGAAATATTTTCCATACACTCCTTCATGCCCTGCTCCGTGAATACCTGCGCAGCCGCATACTGGATGATGTACGGTGTTCCGTTAAACTTCGTGGACTGTCTTCTGTTCCACATGTCACGCAGACTCAGTTCTTTTCCGTCCGAAGCGGCAAATACAAGCTCTTTCGGCACAACTGTATAGGAGAAACGGGTCCCCGTAAATCCGGCGGTCTTGGACAATGAGCAGAACTCGATCGCGCACTTTTTCGCCCCCTCGACCGCATAAATGCTGCGCGGCAGCTCCGGCTCGGATACAAACGCTTCATAAGCAGAGTCAAAAAGGATAACAGCTTCATTCGCGAGCGCATAATCTACCCATGCCTTTAACTGCTCTTTGTTATAGCATGCCCCTGTCGGATTGTTCGGGGAGCACAGGTAAACGACATCCGCCTTTACATTGTCATCCGGCATCGGCAGGAAATTATTCTCCTCTGTTCCGTTCATATAGATGATCTGCTTTCCGTCCATTGTGTTTGTGTCCACATAGACCGGATATACCGGATCCGGCACAAGGACCACGTTATCTTTTGCGAAGAGTTCCGTAATGTTTCCCGTATCGCTCTTTGCTCCGTCAGAGATGAATACATCGTCCGCGTCAACCTCCACGCCGTTTCTTGCATAATAATCCGCGACAGCCCTGCGCGCGAATTCATATCCCTGCTCCGGCCCGTATCCTTTAAACGTCTCGGACACAGCCTGCTCGTCCACTGCTTTGTGAAGCGCCCCGACCGCGCTCTTTGTGAGCGGACGGGTCACGTCCCCGATACCGAGACGGATGATATTTCCCGCTTTGTCGGGATGATTCTCCTCATATACCTTTACCCTGCGCGCGATCTCCGCGAAAAGATAGCTGTCCTGTACGTTCAGATAATTTTCATTTAATTTTGGCATTGTTCTCTCCCTTTCCATATGATCCGGCGCCGGCCTGTCTGTTCAGCGCCGATCTGTATATCAGAAAAAAAGCGGGATGGTTCTGCCCTGCCGTCCCGTTACGGCAGGACAGGACCTTGAAGCCCGCTCTTATGATCTGCATTACCATATTAACAGAAATCACCGGACTTGAAAAGTGTTCTCAGTAAAAATGTGGAGAAATCCGAAATTTATCTCAATTTCAGTGCCAGCATCGTCACAATTACGCAGTGAACGACGAACATGACCGGCACGCTGATAAAGAATTTCGGCTTTCTTGTCTTATGTCGGAACATGAGCATCCCTGCCAGCGCGCCCAAAGAACCGCCGATCAGCGCCGGCAGCAGGAGAGTCCGTTCCGGGATACGCCGTTTCCCGGACTTCGCCCTGCTTTTATCCAGCCCGTATGCAGCCCATGTGATAAGATTGATCACCGCCAGATACCATATCAGAATGCTCATACTTCGATCTCCTCTCCCAGTGTAAATGAATA
>CAZJRY010000114.1:0-7484 GCA_964548625.1 uncultured Mediterraneibacter sp. | reverse complement strand
TTTTTTCATTTTTTCTTTGTTTTTCGCTGTCCCTCACGGGTCAGCTTAAATATAATACCACTTATAACCATCGCCTGTCAACTATTTTTTTACATTTTTTCTGTTCCCATCGCGATACTATATATGGTATCTTTCCCCGATACCACCCACAAGTTTACCGTGAATATAGAAAAACTACTGGGAGCCTCCAGTAGTTTCTGTGGATAATACCGAACGGAGAAAGAGGGATTTGAACCCTCGCGCCGGTTTCCCGACCTACACCCTTAGCAGGGGCGCCTCTTCAGCCTCTTGAGTATTTCTCCTGATTCTGAACGAGACCGCAGACTGTGCTGCAGCAATTTATTCAGTTCTGCACTTATAGCGCTTTGTTTATTATACTAAATGAACTTTCCAATGTCAACATTTTTTTAATGTTCAAAAAAACAAGTCAGCTCCTCTTTCCGGCACGCCAAACCCCCGTATATTACGAAGGATGAGCGCGGCCGCAGAAGTATGTTAATGCGGGGCCGCCTCCTCTTCGCCTCATACATTTGCGTCTATAACACGCTGGATTCTTTCCTGGACAACCGCAGCAATCTCCGTTGTCTTCATTTTTTTATATTCCTCATAATATAAGGGCTCAAGAAAATGCACCTGCACTGTTACCGGTCTGATCGTGTTGGTATCAAACGGTTTAAACGAATCCACCAGCGCTACCGGCACAATCGGGCACTGCGCTTTTGTTGCCGACTTAAAGCTGCCGCCCTTGAACGTTCCAATCTGATTTCCTTTTTTTGATCGTGTCCCTTCCGCGAAGATCAGGTAGTTTCTTCCTTTTTGAACTTCTTTCGTCACACTGACGATAACCTGCATTGCCTGACGTACATCTTCACGATCGATCATATACGCTTTCATACAGGCAAAAACCTGCTTCAAAAACGGGATATTTGCGATCTCTTTTTTTGCCACTACCGAGAACGGTCTTGGAGACGCCTCAATAATAGCCAGTACATCGTACAGTCCCTGGTGATTCGGAAAGAACATAAACCCGTTTTTCTCAGGGAGATTTTCCACTCCATGGGCATCAATACGGACATTTCCGCCCCGGTTGGCCCGAAGATCGATCCATTTAAGAAATGCATACATATCTTCTTCAGTATATTTTTCCACATGTGCGGCTCTATGGCACAGGCGGATCCAAGCGTACGGAACTATAGGCAAATTCCGCAGCACCATCATTAAAATACGTTTCATAATATGACATATCCCTCTTTTCTTTGTCAGTTGATCACACATAGAAAAGCTCCCTCGCCGGGAGCATATACATCACAAACTAAATTCAATCTTCCGATCTGTCCTGTGATACTGATGGTACCTGACGCCCGCAGCATCCATCATCCTTTTTGACGCCCGTACACCCGCAGTGTCGGCATATTTATCGCAGTCGTAGATAACCTCCCGGATCCCGCACTGTATGATAGCCTTTGCGCATTCGTTGCACGGAAACAGTGTAACATACAGTTTTGCTCCGGCAAGGCTGCCGCCATTATAATTTAATATCGCATTCAGTTCGCTGTGTGTCGAATACACATATTTTGTTTCCAGAGGATCTTCCCCTTCTCTTGCCCACGGAAATTCTTCATCCGAACATCCGGTCGGGAACCCATTATAACCCATGGATAATATCTTATTGTCCCGGCTGACAATGCAGCACCCCACCTGTGTGTTCGGGTCTTTCGACCGCATCCCGGACAGCACCGCTACTCCCATAAAATATTCATCCCACGACAAATAATCCGTTCTTTTTCCAGACATAACCCTATCTCCTTCTATCAATGTCAGACCGTGCAAAGCATGTAACAGCCATTTTATTTTGTACCGAATATACGGTCGCCCGCGTCGCCTAATCCCGGTACGATATAGCCGTGCTCATCCAGCCTGTCATCCAATGCGCCAATATAAACATCGACATCCGGATGTTCCTCCTTCATGCGCTTCAATCCCTCCGGCGCCGCAAGTATGCAAAGAAATCTGATCCGTTTCACACCTTTTTCTTTCAGCATCCGGATCGCCGCAACACTGGAGCCGCCTGTCGCCAGCATAGGATCAACCACAAACACTTCTCTTTCACCGCAGTCTGCAGGAAGTTTGCAGTAATACTCCACCGGTTCCAGCGTTTCAGGGTCCCTGTAGAGACCAATATGTCCCACTTTCGCAGTCGGGACCAGAGACAGCATCCCGTCTACCATTCCCATGCCTGCGCGCAGGATCGGAACGATCGCCAGTTTCTTACCCGCAAGAACTTTTCCCGTCATTTCCGCAATGGGCGTCTTTATTTTCACGTCTTTTGTTTTTAGATCTCTTGTAGCCTCGTAGCACATGAGCTGGGCAATCTCTCCGATAACCTCACGGAATTCTTTTGTCCCTACATTTTCCTGCCGGATATAACTGATTTTATGAGCGATCAGCGGATGATCCATTACTATTGTTCTTCCTGTCATTTTTCCTCCAAAAATGAATTTAATTTATCTGCAAGTTTTTTTATCAACTTGTCCAACACTTCCAGGCATTCTCCGTATGCTGCCAGCGGCTTTCCATATGGATCGGGAATCTCCGTGTTATCTTCGATAAATTCATTTAACGTAAACACATTGTCCGACTCGCCATACTCTGACAATACCTTCTCTTTCTGGCTTTCGTCAATTGTCAATACAAGGGTATCCTCCCGAATATCCCCTCCGTCAAACTGCTGCGAACTATGATCCGCCAACGTCATCTGAGCGCTTTTCATAACCGCTTCGGCTTTCTGGTTAGACGGCTCCGGGAACAGTACCACTATCCCCCTCGAATCAACTACATATTCCTGTTTCAAATCACAATGCCTCAAAAGCTCTGCCGCCATCGGTCCCCGCGCAGAATCCGCGCCGCTTACAAATATAACTCTTCTGTATTTCTGAAGCCGCACGATCTCTGAAGCCGGGATCCTGAGGTGGCCCGCAGCTTTTTCAAGGCGGTTCATGATTGCTGTTCCTATTCCCTGTACAGCAAAAGACTCGCTGTAGATCGTATCCACATTTTCCTTATCAAATTCCCGCAGGACACCATAGAGATTACGCGCAATTGTTTTTTCATTTTCTCGTGTTCCGATATTCCTGACAATTCCATGATTATAGAACTGCAGCGTTTCACTGGTGGCAATAATACCGACCGGGTTATTCTTCCTCTCGGCCTCATATGCAAGCTGACGGATTGCCAAAATTTCATCCCGCAGATCGCCTTCCACTATCACCAGTCTCGCCTTAGGAGCATAATGCCTGTATTTCATTCCGGGCGCCTTAGGAGCCCGTGTACTGTCTTCACTCAGAATACTCCTGTCTACGTCCACCGGGCCTATAACTTTTTCTAACATTTCATCTGTAATGGCCCCCGGCCGCAATATCATCGGAGGCGAGACCGTCATATCAAGTATTGTGGACTCAAGCCCAATATCAACTGTCCCGCCGTCAAGAATCATGTCGATCTTTCCACTGAGATCATCTTCCACATGCCGCGCAGTCGTCGGACTCGGCTTTCCCGAAGTGTTCGCGCTGGGCGCGGACACAAAGCCGCCTGCAGCCCGGATCAGCGCCCGGGACACCGGATCGGCCGGCATACGCACGGCAACAGTATCCAGACCTCCCGTTGTTTCGTAAGGTACTATCTCACTCTTCCTGAAAATCATAGTCAACGGTCCCGGCCAGAAATGCGCTGCCAGCATATCCGTTTCCGGAGAAATATCTACCGCTATCTTTTTCAGGTCTTCATAGTCTGCAATATGCACGATAAGCGGATTATCCGAAGGTCTTCCTTTTGCCTCGTATGTCCTTCCGGCCGCCGCCTCCTGCAGCGCGTCCGCTCCCAGACCATAAACCGTCTCCGTCGGAAAAGCCACCAGTTTGCCATCTCTTAACAGCGCCCCGGCTTCCTCGATAATCTCTTGATCTATCTGATTTTTATCTATCTTTCTGATTTTTGTCTCCATAAAATTTATTATACCATCATTCGAATCAAAAAAAAATATTATTATTCTATGTATTGCTTAATTCCTTCAGCAACAGCATTTGCTATTGTATCCTGATATTCGTCACTTACCAATTTTTCCGCCTCGTCAGGATTGCTCAAAAATCCGCACTCCACGATAACAGCGGGCACTTCCGTATTTTTTAATATATAGTAGGAATTGTTTCCTTTCTCTTCTCTCGAACATGTCGGATCGATCTGATTTAATTTCTCCTGTAAGATCCCTGCGGCGGTCTTTCCCTCCTCAGATTCCGTATAATAGAAAACCTGAGGGCCTTTCACCCCGGTCTCCTGATAACTGTTCTGATGAATACTCACCGCAAGTACCGGCTGTTCTTCATTCATAATCCTGACACGCTCTTTCAGGTCTTCTCTTTGCGTATCAGCCAGCCTGTTGTCATCGCTCCTTGTCATGACCACAGCTATATCGCTCTCCTCAAGTATTGCATTTATTTTTAAAGATACTTTTAAGTTTACTTCTTTCTCCTCTGCATTATTTGTTCCGATTTTCCCTGTATCCACGCCGCCATGTCCGGGATCCAATACGATCAGTTCCGTTGTCCCTGAGACATCGGCCGAGGTCTCCCGCTCGTCCAGAATAAAATCTTTCAATTTCTCCCCCGCCCTGCGACAGATGACGATCAGAGCAAACATACCTGCTATCAGTACGATCCACTTCAGTTTTTCGAACACAAAACCATCCCCTTTTCCACATATATTAAAATATATGCAAAAAGGGGATGTCTCTTTCTGGGGCGTCTGATTAATTTATATACCGAAGTATCAGATCCCACACACCGGAATCTTCCATACCCAGACTCCATTCCGCCACTCCTGCAAGATCATTCGACTTTATGACTTTCAGCTTCTCTTCAAGGGACTGTTCATCTTCCAGCCAGATTTTGTAGGTGCCTCCGTCGGCATCCCACTCTGCATAATTCTGCATAGTTTCTTCGTCCCACTGTACCTCTGCTCCCGCATCTTCGACAATCTGTGCCGCCTGTTCCATCCCGTAAGCCGTGCCGGTCACATTGTTGGGATAAGATTCCTCCTCGGTTCCCGCTTCCGCCGCAAGTTCTTCCTCTGTCTTCGGCGTCTCGAACCACAGCCTTGTAAAAAACGGTACCGCGGCAATCAGTTTTTCAGCAGATACAGATTCGAGGGCATCCGTAATGCCGTTCTCAAGGTAACTGATAGAAGCCACCGATCCGGCTTCACCGGAGCCTTCCGTATGTTCATCGTACCCCATGATCACGACATAATCAACTACCGCGCCCTGCTCTTCAATATCATAATGTTCATTATAAGGCTGCGGCACATAGTTGTCTACCGAAAGCACAAGGCCATTCTGCCGGCATTTGACAGACAGTTCGCGCACAAATTGTATATAGTGCTCTCCGCATTCTGTTGATACCAGTTCGAAATCGAGATTAATTCCGTCTATCCCTGCCTCAATCGCCTCCGCGATAACCTGATCGATGATCTTGGTCCGTTTTGACGTATAACTCAGAACTTCGTATGTCTCATCATAGGAACTGATCCCTCCGTCAAAATCCCGAAGCACCGCCCAGACTTCCAGATCAGACTGGTGTGCGTAATTCACGTAATCCGAATCAGCAAGGGAAGTTACATTCCCTTCCGTGTCCGAAAGGCTGAACCATGTGGGCGCGATCGTCGTCAGGCCTTCTGTGTCTGAAATCTTTTCAAGTATATAGCTGTTTGCATCTGAATTGGATACATTATGCCATGCCATATTGATCGTATAATCTTCGGAAATGGCAGTATATACCGGTTCTTCAAATTCGCGGCTTGATACTTCTGCCGCGATGTCTCCCAGGGTGCTCGTCTTTACATACCCGATAAACCCGTCTTCTGTTCCGACTTTCATCCAGTCGTTTTCGTCATCCAGCACGATAACCTTGGTTCCTTTTGAAATTTCTGTGAGGATCGGGCTCTTTACGCCTCCCTGATAGCGAACCTGTGTATCACGTTTGATCTCAGCAGTCTGTATTTCGCCCCACTCCGAAGTGATCACGGCCCTGCCGGGATTGTCATACACTTCGTACTCCATGTTTGTATACTCCTGGATGAACGGAAGTGCGATATACGCGGTGCTGCCCTCTGTTATGAGTATGGTATAATCTGCGCTCTTTTCTTCTGTTATTTCTGTATACTCGCTGCTTCCGACTTCTACCGAAACATTGCCGTCAGGTAATGTATACAGCAGGATACTCTCGTTCGGATCCCAGTAAAAACGCTTGTTGATCCGGTCCCTCACGACAGAATACTCAACATAATACTGTCCGTCGTAAACTTTTCCGGGAGCAGAAGAAGATTCCGAATCTCCTTCCGATGTATCCTCATCTTCTCTGACAACCTCATTATTGATCACAAGCGCGATCTCGTCTTCCTGATCCAGACCATAATATTGTTCAAGATCAGCCTTCTCATCTGATGCACCGTATCTCTGCCAGACCAAGAAGCCGCCGGCCGCCGCAAGGATCAATATTATAAATATAAGCCATGGTATCACTGCATTATGCCGTTTTCTTCCGGCTCTGCTGCTTCTTTTTCGCTGTTTCGGTCTTCCCGGCCGTTTCCGGCCGAAACCACTGTCTGACGGTTCGTGGGCGTATCTGTCGGAGCGCTGTCTCCGCGGAGTACGTGTTCCGGTCCGCTTTCTCTTAGCGCCCCTTCTTTCTCTTTCGTCCATGCCGTACCTCCTACCAGCAATTATGTCTGCGCAATCATTATACCATATTTTTTCTTCACGTCATTATTAATTTGCCTGTTTCACAAGATTTTAAACCGTTTCGGGAAAATAATCCGCTTTTGTCTGTCCGGCGGTTCAAGGGGTATTCTCCGCCTGATAAGAATCTTTAATATCGGTAAACGACAAAGCTTCTATATTTCCTTCACGGCTCAGGACATAATCCCGCATATATGTGCCCTCTTCTTTTGTCATATAAGCTGTCACAATCTGGAGCGGACTTGCGCGATATCCGTCAATCGATATATCGATCCCTTTCCTTTCGTATTTTTCCAGCTCCGCAAACAAGTCTCTGTAAATCGTTTCATCCATTTTCATCTGTCGTATACTCCTTTTCCCGCGCGGACCGCGATAAATACTGAAGTTCTTCAGACTGCCATAAGGAAGTATTCGTGACATACTGCCGGCATCCCGAGAATGCAAAAGACAGCGGAATCCGCAGCGGAGTCTTTCATTTAAAGCGTCTTTCCTGCCTGATGAGATAATTACCGGGATACCCGGCATTCGATCCGGAAATAACAGAAAATAACAGAAATGTATATTGCTCCTCCTTTCCCGTATGTTTATTTATCGGTGATGCTGTCTTTTGTAAGTGCCATTATATGAGCGTCACAGATCATTTTCAATGTGTTTATTGTTCATAACCCATGTAGATTTGTTGATAAGCCTTCCTGCA
>CAZJRY010000113.1:0-7727 GCA_964548625.1 uncultured Mediterraneibacter sp. | reverse complement strand
GCCTTCGCTGTCTGAGCCTTCGCTGTCCGAACCTTCGTTTCCGGTGCCTTCGCTGCCGGAGCCTTCACTTCCGGAACCTTCGCCGCCATCTGACGGTTCGTTCTCGTCTGCCGCGGCAACGTATGTGAATGTATACGGAAGATATCCTGTAGCTGTCACAGTGATCTCAAATTCACTGTCTTCTGCTGCATCTGCAAAAGGAGTTGCTGATGTATCAAGAGTTCCGTCTTCATTGATGACAGTAACAGCGCCACGACCTGTCGCCGGGTAATCTGTACCGTTTATATTGACACTTGTGATATTACTGATGTAATCTTCGAAATCCGCGTCACTGAACCCGTCTGCTGCGACAAGCGCCGGATTCGTGCTGTCCTCATTGTATTTTACCGGCATATCTTCTGTGTACAGTGTAAAGTCTGCTGTTACATCCACATACTTTCCGCCGGCGTCGCTGACAGTCAGTGTGTACGAACCTTTCTCCGCTGCTGCCGCATCATAGGTAAGGACCCCGTCGGCGACGCTGACATCATCCAGTCCGTCTACGCTGTATACCGCGTCGAAATCATCGGGAAGCCCCTCAATCTCTACCGTTGTCTCTCCGGATGAAACAGCCGCGTCCTCCACTGTAAGCGTGCAGTCGAATTTCACCGGTACATATATGCCGTCCAGCGGAATCTCATAGATTCCATCCTCTGTATAATAGGTCACACAGGTAATGGTTTCACCCATCATGGACTCGTAGTGTGCGGAAGACGTCGGGCAATTGTGGACGCTCTCCGTAAATCCGGTGCACCACGCAAGCTCATAGGCAAGCCAGATATTTTCCATATGACGGAGACCGTAATCGTGTCCCTCCTCCGTGCTGATGATCACTCCGTATATTGCGGTATCATTCGAATCAATATAATCTGTCAGGCCCTCAAGATCCAGCTGGTAATCGCCGTATGTTGTATCCGTAGTGAAAACAGGCGTAATTTCATCACCAAGTGTCGTCGCTGCCGTATCTCCGGCAATCGCGCTGAAAGAAAAGCCGCCGTCTTCATTCACCGTAAGGATCTTGTAATAAGAAGGCGCATCTCCTTCGTCCAGCACATAATAGGAATAGCTGTCACTCTCAAACAGCGCGTCGCTCCCCTCATAAGTGGTAGAAGTTTCGGTTCCTCTGTTCGTGACTGTGATCGTAACAGAATCTTCATCCGTCACTTCCCTGTAATCTGACAGGTCCGTACCCGCACTGACCAGAATCGGGAATGTCACACCTGTGATATCCGTGCCTTCCGGATCCACATGGTAAGAGCCGTTGACAAGCGTCCTTGTGCGGGATTTTGCCAGTGTGGCGGATGTATATGCGTCTACCTCAACGTCGTTATCCAACTCTTTCTCATAGAACTCTGCGTACGGGACATTCATCAGAACATATGCATCTGAATAAGCAAATACCAGATCCTTATATCCTGTTGATGAAATCCGGAGCACATAGGATCCGCTTTCGTTCTCAGAAGCTTCCGGCAATGTAATTGTTCCATTCTCATTGACAACAGTAGTTGCGCCGCGTCCTGTTGCGGAATAGCTTGTTCCGTTTACAGATACCGCTGTAATATTGGAAATATACTCCGCAAGCGCCTCATCTGTCACTTCATCGTCAGCCGGAACAAGGCTCTGGCTGTCCGAATCGAATTTTGCAGGCGTCTGATCCGCATAAAGCTCAAAGTCTGCTGTTACATCCACATACTTTCCGTCGGCGTCACTGACAGTCAGTGTGTACGAACCTTTCTCCGCTGTTGCCGCATCATAGGTAAGGACCCCGTCGGCGACGCTGACATCATCCAGTCCGTCTACGCTGTATACCGCGTCGAAATCATCGGGAAGCCCCTCAATCTCTACCGTTGTCTCTCCGGATGAAACAGCCGCGTCCTCCACTGTAAGCGTGCAGTCGAATTTCACCGGTACATATATGCCGTCCAGCGGAATCTCATAGATTCCATCCTCTGTATAATAGGTCACACAGGTAATGGTTTCACCCATCATGGACTCGTAGTGTGCGGAAGACGTCGGGCAATTGTGGACGCTCTCCGTAAATCCGGTGCACCACGCAAGCTCATAGGCAAGCCAGATATTTTCCATATGACGGAGACCGTAATCGTGTCCCTCCTCCGTGCTGATGATCACTCCGTATATTGCGGTATCATTCGAATCAATATAATCTGTCAGGCCCTCAAGATCCAGCTGGTAATCGCCGTATGTTGTATCCGTAGTGAAAACAGGCGTAATTTCATCACCAAGTGTCGTCGCTGCCGTATCTCCGGCAATCGCGCTGAAAGAAAAGCCGCCGTCTTCATTCACCGTAAGGATCTTGTAATAAGAAGGCGCATCTCCTTCGTCCAGCACATAATAGGAATAGCTGTCACTCTCAAACAGCGCGTCGCTCCCCTCATAAGTGGTAGAAGTTTCGTTTCCTCTGTTCGTGACCGTGATCGTAACAGAATCATCGTCTGTGATCTGCGTATACTCCGCCAGATCATCCAGCGTCACTCCCTCACCCAGCAGCACCGGAAACGTAACCCCTGTAATGTCCGTGCCTTCCGGATCCACATGGTAAGAGCCGTTGACAAGCGTGCCTGTGCGGGATTTTGCCAGTGTGGCGGATGTATATGCATCTACTTCAACGTCATTATTCAGCTCTGCCGCGTAGAACTGTGCATATGGAATATTCATCAGTACATATACCGCATCCTCTGACACTTCGCCTTCGGAGCTTTCATCGCCGGAACCGCTTTCTCCTGAGCCTTCCCCGCCGGAGCCGCCTTCTTCTGAGCCTTCCTCTCCGGTACCGCTTTCTTCCGCAGGTTCCGCGTCCTGAATCGCAGAAAGCGCAGCATCTTTCAAAGCTTTAGCAGTGCGAGTTGCGTTGGTTACAGTATCTATATCAAACAACTCAACGGTATTCTCTGTTGCATCCTTTTCCTTAAGCGCGCTTTCAAACTTTGTAAGGGCACGGTTAAAATATCTGTCGCTGTCATTTGTATAGGTCTTTCCACACGTCACACTGACGTCAGTAAACACCCCGTCCTCAACCGTCAGCTCCACAGTAACGTCATAATCCGACCACCCCCATTCATTTGTATCGGCATCATACGGATCGTCTGACACCACAGTCGCCCCACCCGTGTAGGTTCCATCCGCAGCCACCTGATCTCCGGTCACGGCATATGCCGTTGCCGGACACATCGCCATTACCATGGAAGCCGCGGTAATCACAGAAAATGCTTTTGTTTTCCATCTTCTCTTCCTCATAGTTTCCTCCTTTTTTGATAAATTTTATTAATAAGTTAGTTTTGGCTAACCATTAACCAAAAAAATTTATACCTTATGTCATAAAGTCCCGTCCGCCTTATCGATTGAGCCAAATGAATAACCCCAGCAGGATCACGGCACGTACGACAGTAAATATAATCTCATTTCCTTTCAGCCTTCGGATTCCGCAATGGATATTTCCCTTGGGGCAGGTATCAATACATTTCTGGCACTGGAAACAGTCTCCGCACACCTCTGTACTGCCCGTCTCCGGAAGCCCGATATCAGAAGGGCACCTCTTCGCGCAGGCGCTGCACCCCTTAATGCAGACGTCCCGGTCTCTGTGAAGCGAGAAAAAGGGCAGCACCGGAAGGATCGCGAACACCGCTCCCATGGGGCAGAGAAATCTGCAGAAGAATCTCTCATGAAAGCACATCCCCACAATCAGCAGGATGAGCACGATAAGACCGATGGCGTCGCTTTCCGGAGAAAAGTTTCCTTCATAAAGCATGGAGAAGACTTCCCACGGGCTTGTTCCGTGAAAATAGTCAAGAACACCCGTAAAACACATCAGCACAATGCCGGCAAGTATGACATATTTCAGATATGCCAGCCGGGCGCACCATTTATCGGGGATAGCGGCCGCCCTTTTCTTCAGTTTCCTGCACGCCGCCACATACAGCGCCCGTACCGCATCCCCCATGCTCCCGAACACGCAGGCGAAGCCGCAGAAGAAACGTCCGAAGATCACAGTGTATATGCAGAGCATGACAAGCGTTGTAATAAATGCGACCGCCTCGATCGCTTCGCCGTTTCCCATCTGCGTAAAGATATATTTTACGCCGGAGAACGCTGCGGTAAATTCTGCCGGGTAAAGCAGGAAAAAGATGACCTGTATCGCGGCCCTCAGCCGGACATGTATTTTTTTCTGCTGTTTTTTGTCTATATTAAGCTTCAATTCTTTTATCTTCATTCTGATGCCTCTTGCAATGCCGCTGAAACAGCATCACGTATCCCTTCCGAACTGAATGTCGCGCCGCTGATCGCATCCACCTCCGCGCTCTGCGCCTCAAGGATCGACGGAATTATTCCCTCAGCCATTTCCAGATAGGCTGTATCCTCGTCCTCTGCGGATATGATCTCCACAGAAGTGATCATTCCTTCCTCAATCTCAACCTGCACGCTGATCACGCCGCCGAATCCATCCGCTTCGCCTTCGTAAACACCGTCTGCATACCCACTGCCGGATGTCTCCGTTTCCCCGGATTCTTCCTCCGAGACATCCGCCGACGCCAGCTCGGCGGTCAGCCTTGCGATTTCTTCATCCTTTTCCCTTGCCTCCAATATCCGGTCATAACCGAAGATGATACCGATAATCATAATCACTGTCAGCACTCTGGTCCCAAGGCTTTTCATGACTCCTCCCCTTCCTCAGTTGTTTTTTCCGCCAGCTTCAGTGCTTCTCTGCAGGCTTCGGCGATCGCGTTCGACGAGCAGGTCGCACGGGATACCGCATCAATCTCATCCGGAACAGTTCCGGCAGCCAGGATCTGTTCCACAACGCCGGCATAACTTCCTCTTCCGTTCGCCGCCCAGTTAATATACCGATCGTTTCCGCTGTCGCCGTCACCGGAAATATCTGTAATCTCCGTGATTTTTCCGTTTTCGACTGTAATCGTCAGAGTCAGGTTATACGCGTCAAAATCCAGATATTCGTCCGGCTCGCATAATACGACCGCCGTATATTTACCGTCAATATATCCGGAATCATCTCCCTCGCCGCCATCTCCGTGATTTTCCGCTTCTTCATCGGATGTGTCTGTATTTATATCTTCCTCTGTTGTGGTCGTGTTCCCGCTGCCGGCGGAAGTTCCGGAGCCGGTATTCGAGCCGCTGCCGGTGCTTCCTCCCGACGTTGCCTTTGCCGCTTCTTCCAGAGCATTGCGGATCGCTTCCAGAAGCCCGTTAGAGCTGTAAGTCGCGCCGGATACTGTATCTACATTCGTATTCTGCTGTGCGATCACATTGGTTACGACAGTCATTGCCCGGTTGAAAAAAGCCTCATCATCTTCGGACTCCGTGACGAGGATCGCTTTGATCGTATGATCCTGGATCACGACCGCCACCGTGATATCCCCTGCGTATCCTTCTCCGGTCCCATAGTAGATTCCATCATCGTAGGGCACAGTCCCTTCGGATGCGCTTCCCGAAGCTGTACTGCTCCGGGTTCCCGCCGTGGAGCTGCTCCGGGTTCCCGCATCTGTATCCGATCCTGATACGGCCGCTTTACTCAGAGCGTTGCGCACCGCTTCAATAATTCCCACAGAGCTGTATGTGGCTCCGGACACCGTATCCACATTTGTGGACTGTGTGGCAATGATCGTTTTAATCAGAGCGGAAGCCCTTGAGATATAGCTGCTATCGTCGCTTGTCTCTGTGATATCGATGGAAACAATCTCTCCGCCGCTGATCACAACCTTTACCGTGATCGGACCGGCGAACCCTGTTCCTGTTCCGTAATATGTACCGTCCTGATATGCCGAGGCTTCGGTCACTGTACTGACAGTTGTTGACCCGAGACCTGTTGACGAAGCGGAGGTATCCCCGGTATCACCGGTATCTTCTTCTCCCGTAAGCGCATTCTTCACCGCATTTATAATGCCGCGGGAACTGTATGTGGCTCCGGACACCGTATCCACATCAAGGCTCTGCTGTTCAATAATTCTGTCGATCACTGCGGTCGCGCGGTTAAAAAAGGCTTCGTCATCAGCCTCTACCTCCAATACCTCAATGGAGACTATCGATTGATCTTTTATCTCTACCGCTACGGTTATAGTCCCGGCGTACCCGACGCCTGTTCCCTGATAAACGCCGTCCTCAAGATCAAATGATCCTTTCGCCGTCTCTTCGTCAGAACCGGCGTCCTCATCCTCCGATGCCGTCTCAATCTGAAGATCCTCCGTTGCCGCATATGTCGGCATTTCATATCCGCTCAGCGAAATGATCGCACACCCCGCCACGACAGCTGCCGAAAAAAGAGGCGCGTATGATTTCAATGTATCGCTCTTTATCAGGTCAGCTAATTTCATGTGCCGCTCACTCCTTTTCTTTCATTTATTCCTCTATGATCTCTACTTCCATATCCGAAGAAAAACATTCCGCAATCCCCTCCGTTATATAAAGCGTTCCATCGTCAGTCTCCAGGATCGCATCGAATTCGCCGCTGTGTTCTCTCCAGAAATCCGCCGCGCTGTCCAGCCCCATAATAAACAAAGATGTGGACAGACCATCTGCCATCACGCCGTCGCTGCACACGATCGTAACCGAGATAAGTCCGCTGTCCGCCGGATAACCTGTAGCCGGATCAATAATATGGTGATATACATTACCGTCTTCCTCAAAATATCTTTCATATCCGCCGGAAGTAACGACCGCCTTGTCGCTGACCTCCAGAACGCCAAGATATTCTTCCTCATTTTCAGGATTCTGAACGCCGATCCGCCAGAGACTTCCATCTGTTTTTGTCCCAAGGACCTGTACGTTCCCGCCGAGATTCACGATCCCGCTCTCTATCCCGTATTCACGGTAAATGTCTATGATCCTTGCGGACGTATAGCCTTTTGCTATGCCGCCGAAATCAATCTCCATGCCGTCCAGCCCGAACTCAACGGCCTGAGCTTCTTCATCGTAAAAAATCTGCGAAACGTCGGTCAACGGAAGGAGGCTTTCGATCTCCTCCTCCGAAGGAACAGTATAATCCTCATCCGGGAATCCCCATGCTTCCATCATAGGATAAATCGCAATATCAAATGCCCCGCCCGTGCTGTCGCAGAGTTCCAGCGAGCGTTCGATCAGATACGCCGTATCGTCGCTCAGCTCACCGCCGCCCTCAGAATTGATCTGATATACTTCGCTGTCTTCATCTCCTGTTGACAGCAGAGCGTCAAGGCGTTCGATCTCCTCTGCCGCCGCTTCCGCCGCTGCGTCCGCCTGTTCTCCATAGGCAACCACTTCCATATATGTATCCATGGCAAAAATCTCTCTGGACGCTTCTGCTGTATCTCCAGTTTCAGAATCCTCCTGCGATTCCGCCGCCGAAACAGTGGCTGTATCTTCTTCCCTGCCGTCCCCGCATGCTGTAAGAGCGCACAGACAGAACAGGCAGATACAAAAAACAGGTATATGATATTCCTGTTTCTTTCTCATAATACACTTCATCTCCATATTGTTTTTTCTATCTAACTTTACTTAGTATTGTCTAACTCAGGTTAGTATATACTGCCTTATACCTTTTGTCAAGATATTATTTCGCAAAATGTGCGGGCATGGTACAATGTACTCAATTACGATTCAGCTCTATCTATCGTAAGCCTGCAAAACTTCCGCTCTGCCCCTTGCCATACACACTTTCAATGGCAGAGGCAAGAATCCCC
>CAZJRY010000112.1:0-7906 GCA_964548625.1 uncultured Mediterraneibacter sp. | reverse complement strand
ACAAACAAACTATGACCTCCGGAGATTTCACAGGGGCTGCCGCACTAAATCAAAATCAGCGCGTCAGCCCCTGTTGCTTTTTCATAATCTGTTCCCGCTCTTTACAGGCCGGAGTCCTGTCCCATCCGCCTACACCACGTCAGTTTCAACCGGCTCTTCCTCCTCCAGCGATTCTTCATACTTTTCAAGAATCGCGGACTGGATCCTCTCTCTCGTGCCCGAATTGATCGGATGCGCGATATCGCGATACTCCCCGTCCATGGCCTTCTTGCTCGGCATTGCTATGAACATTCCTTTTTCCCCTTCTATTACCTTAATATCATGGATCACGAATTCATCGTCGACCGTGATCGATACCACGGCTTTTAATTTTCCCTCTTTCGCAACTTTGCGTACACGTACATCTGTGATCTGCATACTCTCCAGATCTCCTTTCTCAATCGCATTACTGTGACCTATAATGCATATCGTTCATTCTTTTCAACTACAATTTTCACACCGTTTTCTCCGACGTGCCTTGTGTTCGCCCTGATCGTACCGCGGCTTTCAACAATGCAGTTCTCAATGTAAGTATTGTCTCCAAGATATACATCATTCAGAACAACGGAATTTTTGATCACGCAGTTGTTTCCCACAAAAACCTTTTTAAAGATCACGGAATTTTCCACTGTTCCGTTGACAATGCTGCCGCTTCCCACAAGGCTGTTTTTCACAACAGCGCCGGGATTATATTTTGCCGGCGGCTGATCGCTCACTTTCGAGTAAATGCTCGGAAGTTCTTTAAAAAAATAATTGCGGACTTCCGGCTTCAGAAAATCCATATTCGTCCGGTAATATGCGTCTGCAGTCGATATATTACTCCAATAGCTGTTTATTTTATAGCCGTATATCTTCTTCAGGTTCTTATACCGGATCAGTATGTCTGTCACAAAATCATATCTTTCCTCCTCCGCGCAGCGCTCAACCAGATCAATGAGCTGTCTCCTGCGGAGTATATAAATCCCGGCAGATACCGTCTGTGAATTCGCGACCATCGGTTTTTCCTCAAATTCCTCTATTCTGGAACTCTCGTTCATGCGGACCGTCCCGAATCTCGTAGCGTCTTCGTTCGGATCGAGCTGCTTGCATACAACCGTAATATCTGCCTTCTTTGCGATATGATACTCCAGTACCTTATTATAATCCAGCTTGTATACCCCGTCACCGGAAGCAATGATCACATAAGGCTCATGACACTTCCTCAGAAAATCAAGGTTCTGATAAATAGCGTCCGCAGTTCCTCTGTACCAGTACCCGTTATCGGCAGTGATCGTAGGCGTAAATACGAACAGCCCGCCCTGTTTCCTGCCGAAGTCCCACCACTTGGAGGAATTCAGATGTTCATTTAACGATCTTGCATTATACTGCGTCAGTACCGCGACTTTCTGAATATGAGAATTTGTCATGTTGCTTAGTGCAAAATCGATCGCCCTGTAGCTTCCCGCCACAGGCATAGCCGCTACTGCGCGTTTCGCAGTTAATTCATGCATCTTCCTGCTGTTTCCGCCCGCCAGGATAATTCCTACTGCTCTCATACTCTGTCACCTGCCTTTATCAAAGTCTCACCGCTCTCCAGCACGCCGTTCGGATAGTCCTCCGAGACAGTCACTCCGCTGACAGCAGTATTCTTTCCGATCTGCACGCCCGGCGGAATCACGGAATTTTCCCCGATCGTCGCCAGACCGCCGCTGTAGATATTCGGCTTTGACTTGTTCGGGACATCGCTTCCGATACCGATCACCGCATTGTCTCCGACAACCGTATCCTCTGCGATGATCGCTTTCTCTATCACGCAGTTCTCTCCGATCGTCACACCCTGCATGATTATCGAGTCACGTACTACACTTCCTTTTCCGACCGTCACACTGCCGCCAAGCACCGAACCGCGCACTTCCCCGTAAATCTCAGAGCCGTTGCTGATGATACAGCGGTCCGCCACACCCTGTTCCGCGATATACTGAGGCGGAATGTGCTCGCTGTTTGTGTAGATCTTCCAGAATTCTTCATACAGGTTGAATTCCGGGATAATATCGATCAGCTCCATATTGGCTTCCCAATAAGAGCTCAGCGTTCCCACATCTTTCCAGTATCCGGTATATTCATAAGCAAAAAGCCTGTCCCCTTTTTCATGGCAGTAAGGAATAATGTGTTTTCCGAAATCACAATTCGGCTGGTCTTTAAGTTTGATCAGCGCTTCTTTGAGCACCGGCCAGCTGAATATATAGATACCCATGGACGCCAGATTGCTGCTCGGTTTCTCCGGTTTTTCCTCAAACTCTTTGATCTTGCTGTCACTGTCCGTAACGACGATACCGAACCGGCTTGCCTCCTCGATGGGAACCGGCATTGCCGCAATCGTCACGTCCGCTTTGTTCGCCTTATGGAAATCCAGCATCACTTCATAATCCATCTTATAGATATGGTCGCCCGAAAGTATGAGGACATAATCCGGATTATATGTTTCCATATAGTTCAGGTTCTGATAGATCGCGTTTGCCGTTCCCGTATACCATTCACTGTTGGAACTCTTCTCGTAAGGCGGAAGGATCGATACGCCTCCCACGTTGCGGTCCAGATCCCACGGGATGCCGATACCGATATGTGTATTCAGCCGCAGCGGCTGATACTGTGTCAGCACCCCTACCGTGTCGATCCCCGAGTTGATACAATTACTCAGCGGAAAATCAATGATCCTGTATTTCCCTCCAAAAGCCACGGCAGGCTTTGCGACTTTCGCCGTAAGAACACCGAGCCGACTGCCCTGTCCGCCCGCCAACAGCATGGCAATCATCTCTTTTTTATACATTGCGTCACCTCATTTCTGATTATATGCGTTTATTATACCATATATTTGTCTTTAGAGAATAATTATTTACAATTTTTTGTTATTTTGTTTTAACTTTTTATTGATTTCGCACAAAAAGAACTGCTTTAATTTTTTCTCATATATAGTATAATATAGAAGGCTGAGGTATTTTATGACTGTAAGAAGTAAAAAATTAGAAAAAGAGGAATACCTATGTATAAGATTGATTTTAATAAACCTATCCATATCCATTTTATCGGGATCGGCGGCATCAGCATGAGCGGGCTCGCCGAGATCCTGCTGAAAGAAGGCTTCACCGTATCCGGATCCGATGCAAAAGAATCCCCCCTTACAAGGAAGCTCGAATCTGAGGGCGCGCGTATCGCTTACGGGCAGAAAGCGGAGAATATCACTCCGGGCATCGGCTGCGTTGTATACACAGCCGCGATCAATAAAGCCAATCCCGAACTGATGGAGGCCGTTGCGCGGAAAATACCCATGCTGACACGCGCGGAGCTTCTTGGGCAGCTCATGAAAAACTATGACACGCCGATCGCCGTATCGGGGACACATGGGAAAACGACGACCACATCCATGATCTCCCACATTCTCTTGGAAGGGGATATGGACCCGACGATCTCGGTGGGCGGCATCCTGAAAGCGATCGGAGGAAATATCCGTGTCGGCAATTCAGAGACCTTTATCACCGAAGCCTGTGAATATACGAACAGTTTCCTTCATTTTTTCCCAAAGATCAGCGTGATCCTCAATATCGAGGAGGATCATCTCGATTTCTTTAAGGATCTGGAGGATATCCGGCATTCATTCCGTCAGTTCGCCGGGCTGCTTCCGGAAGACGGCACGCTTGTCATCAACGGCGATATCAAAGACTATCGGGATATCTGCCGCGGACTCAGATGCAATGTTGCGACTTACGGCTCGTCTTCTGATCTTGACTACAGCGCCGGCAATATCACTTATGACGAGAAAGGACACGTCTCTTTTGATCTGATCAGACACGGCGCGCACACAGATCACATTTCCCTGTCCGTGACCGGTGAACATAATGTGTCCAACGCGCTCTCTGCCATTGCCGTAGCAGATCTGCTTGAGATACCAATGGACGTGACAAAAAGAGGTCTTCTGTCCTTCTCGGGAACAGACCGCAGATTTGAATATAAGGGTGAATTTAACGGCGTCGCCGTAGTCGATGATTACGCGCATCATCCGACGGAGATCACCGCCACATTAGAAGCTGCCCGCCACTACCCGCACAACAAGGTATGGTGTGTGTTCCAGCCACATACCTATACCCGTACCAAGGCATTTTTCCATGAATTCGCCGAATCCCTTGCCCGCGCGGACCATCTTGTCCTTGCCGATATCTACGCGGCGCGTGAGACAGACACGCTGGGAGTCTCCTCCGCAGATCTTGCCGAGGAAGTGAGAAAGCTCGGCACTGACGCCCATTACTTCCCCGGCTTTCATGAGATCGAGGATTTCTTAAAAGAGAACTGCAGGGCAGGGGATCTGCTCATCACAATGGGGGCAGGCGACGTCGTTAAAGTCGGAGAAGATCTTCTGAACTGAATCTTTCGATGCTCTGTGGTCGGGAATGCCCTGTTTATCGGCTTTACAGGAGTTATCCACATTTTCTTCACATAGTTATCTACAAAAAAGAGCCATTTACCCACGAAAAAGTTCTTTTTAACCTGTTTGGAAAATGCTATTATTATCTCAGCACGGAAAGCGGATCCGGACGATCCGCTTTCTGTTTCAGACTCTGTAAGATGATCACCCGAGACAGAAAGAAAGCAGGACAAAAAGATTATGAAAACATTGACGCTGAAGAACAGATTCCAGACAAATGCGACTTTACTTCCGAATGATTTTATAGACAACTATATGATCGACGCGAACGGAGAATTTGTAAAAGTTTATCTCTTTTTACTCCGTCATCTGGATGATCCGTGTTCTTCTATCACGATCTCCACGATCGCCGACTGCCTCAATCATACTGAAAATGACATTCTTCGCGCTTTCCGCTATTGGGAAAAGGCGGGCCTTCTCTGTGTCGAGCGCGACGCGGAAGGCAAGATCACGGGACTTGAGCTGCAGAAGACCGCCCGGGTCATCAAAACCGCGCCCTCCGTCTCAAAAGAAACGCAGGACGAGTCTGTCCAAAAGGCCGCCGGGAATCCGGAAACAGCCCCGGGAGCTGTCCAGATCGACGCATTCCGCGCGCAGAAAGAGATCAAGTCTCTTCTGTTCATCGCGGAACAGTATCTGGGAAAAACACTGACACACACCGAGATGGAAACGATCACTTATTTTTACGATACGCTGCATATGTCTGCCGACCTGATCGAATATCTGCTCGAGACTTGTGTCGAAAACGGCCATAAAAGCATGCACTATATCAGGAAAGTTGCTTTTTCATGGGCCGAATCCGGGATAGAGACAGTTGCGCAGGCAAAGGAACAGTCGGCAGTATACAGCCGGAGCTGCTATACTGTCCTTAATGCATTCGGGATCAAGAACCGCGGTCCTGCCGCTTCGGAACTTACATATATAAACAAATGGACAGAGGAATTCGGTTTCTCTTCCGATATCATTGAAGAGGCCTGCCGCCGCACCATAAGCGCGACGCATCAGCCGAGTTTTGAATATGCAGATAAGATCCTGACAAAATGGCACGGAAGAAATATCCGTCATCTCGGAGAGATCACTTCTCTGGATGAAGAATATCAGAAAGAACACCGCGCCGCAAAGACATCCGCAAGATCCAGAACGGCAGCCCGGAACCTGAACAATTTCGAGCGGCGCAGTTACGATATGGATTCTCTCGAGGAACAGTTACTGAACAGCAATTAAAGGAGCGGCTATCCATGGCACTTAAAAATTCACAATACTACTCGATCATGCGGAAATACGAAGAAATCCGCCTGAAAAACCATGACCTTCTGAACGCCCGCCGCGAAGAAGTATATGAAAAACTCCCCGAATTCAAGTCGTTAGACGAATCTATCTCCGTTCTCTCGGTCCGGTATGGCAAAAAACTGTTAAACGGAGATGAAAGCGCTCTTTCATCGCTGAAAGAGGAACTGGAAACCCTGCGCAACAGCAAGGAAAAGCTTCTGATCTCCGCGGGATTTCCGGAAGATTATCTTGAGCCGGTTTATAATTGCCGTGACTGTAAGGATACCGGTTATATCGGGAATCAGAAATGTCACTGCTTCAAACAGGCCGTCATAAATCTTTTATATGAGCAGTCAAATATCAAAGAATTCCCGGCGGAAGCGTCTTTTGATCATTTCAGACTTGATTTTTACCCGTCAGCGCTTTATGATAAAACAACCGGGCGCAGTGCCCGCGCCATGATGGAAGACACTTTGAAGATCTGCCGTCGTTTTGTCGATACTTTCGGGAAAGAATACAGGAACCTGTTTTTCTACGGAAGCGTCGGCGTCGGAAAGACTTTTCTTTCTACGTGCATTGCCCGCGAAATTATGGAGAAGGAATTCTCTGTTGTCTATTTTTCAGCTCCGCAGCTTTTCAACACACTTGCCCGGACCAAATTCGACAAGGATGATACAGATGCTAAAAATATGACGGACAATATATACAACTGCGATCTCCTGATCATTGACGATCTGGGCAGCGAGTACACAAACACATTTATTTCCGCACAGTTTTTTACATGTATCAATGAAAGGCTCATACACAGGAAGTCAACGATCATCTCAACAAACTTGTCTCTGGAATCGATCGCCGATCTTTATACCGAACGGTCTTTCTCCAGAATTACAAGCAGCTATGCATTGCTGAAGATCATCGGTGACGATATACGTATCAGAAAAAAGTTAGAACACAGGGAGGGACATCAATGATACGCCGAACAGAACGAATTTTGGAAAATATTCCCGTGGGGAGTCTCGGACTCATCTCACTGGCGGGATGTGAGGAACTCGGAAAAAAAGTGAATGATTACCTTGTGCAGTGGCGTCATGAAAGCGCACATGAATATAAGGACGACATCGCATTTTCCGGATATGAAAAAGATACTTTCCTGATCAATGCAAAGGTGCCGCGTTTCGGTTCCGGTGAGGCGAAAGGTATCATCAGTGAATCCGTGCGCGGAAAAGATCTTTATCTGATAGTGGATGTGTGCAATTACAGTGTCACATATTCTCTGACCGGTCAGATCAACCACATGTCTCCGGATGACCACTTCCAGAATCTGAAGAGGATCATCGCGGCAATCGGAGGAAAAGGCAGGCGTATCAATGTCATTATGCCGTTCCTCTATGAAAGCCGTCAGCATAAAAGAAGTTCCCGCGAATCTCTGGACTGCGCCCTTGCGCTTCAGGAGCTTGTCCGCATGGGAGCGGAAAACATCATCACCTTCGATGCCCATGATCCCAGAGTTCAGAACGCGATACCGTTAAGCGGATTTGAAACCGTGTCGCCGACCTACCAGTTTATCAAAGGACTGCTGCGCACTGTAAAGGATCTTAAGATTGACAGTAAACATATGATGGCTATCAGCCCGGATGAGGGCGGCACCAACCGCGCCGTCTATCTCGCGAACGTGCTCGGCCTTGATATGGGAATGTTCTACAAACGCCGCGATTATACGCAGATCATAAACGGAAGAAATCCGATCGTAGCTCATGAATTTCTCGGAAGTTCCGTGGAAGGCAAGGATGTGATCATCATTGATGACATGATCTCTTCCGGAGACAGCATTATCGATGTCGCAACCGAACTGAAGCGCAGAAAGGCAAACCGTATCTTTGCGGCCGCTACGTTCGGTCTGTTTACAAACGGGATGGAGAAGTTCGACAAAGCTTATGAAGAGGGGATCATCACCGGTATCCTGACAACCAATCTGATCTATCAGACACCGGAGCTGCTCTCCAAACCTTACTATATCAACTGTGACATGAGCAAATATATCGCTCTTATCATCGACACTCTGAACCATGACGGTTCGATCAGTTCGATCCTGAGCCCGAATGAGAGAATACAGAATGTTCTTCGCAAATACAAAAACGGAGA
>CAZJRY010000111.1:0-8230 GCA_964548625.1 uncultured Mediterraneibacter sp. | reverse complement strand
GGCTGCAGCCCACATATATCCTCCCTGACCACGATGCCTGCGGATTGTTCCGTGCCGCGCACTCCAACAATCGCAACCATTATAACATCTGTTTTTTGTTTTGCAATCTGTTATGCAGCAACTTTCATTTTGCCTCGATAAGCAAGAAAAGAACCCCAATACCCAAAATGTTTTTTGCCAAGATTATTGTTTTTGCTGGCAAATTTCAGCAACAAAAAAGGAACTCGGTTCCTTTTTCTAGTTCCTTCCTTGTCTATCCATTATTTAACTTTATACAAGACTTATAGCCTCCGCCGCCCATTTTTCTACTTGGCTTTCACTGACTTCTAAAATACTGGCAATATCAAATTAGGATAGCTTTCTTAGAATCTGCGTCTCTATCACCAAAACAAACATTGAGCATATCTGTTAATTCGTTTGCTTTAGCATCCTTTTCGTTGAGACAGACCTGTATGACTGGATGATCTGATCTGGACAGTCTTCACGATCTGAAAGAACCAGACCACCAGCATCACAATGAGAATCCCTGCAAATGTAGACAGCAACCGTGTCAAGGCAAAAGTTATACGCCCGATCCCCGGCTTCGTAAACACAACAAGGATAAATGTTACTGCGCCGATACGGTTGCTAAATATTGGGACTTTAGCTATCCGACATCCAAAAAAAGTCAGCAACGCACCTGCAAAAATCAATAAAACACTCAACCATAGAGCATCAGTAAAAAATTCCTGAATCAGCACAACTAGGACAGCACTTGTACCGCCTATGGCAGTGATAATCAAACGAATTACGCCCGATTTCCATGAGGCTTTTAAACTTTCCTGAGTACACAGCAATACGGCTATACATGCCGTCATTATCTGAAGCTCAGGTATAAGAGCTTCCATAAGCACACACAGCCCCATGGCCACCGCCATTTCCCATTCCGTCAGAGCCAGCTTTAACTGACGTTCCCTTTGTATTTGTCCCCGTGACTGGCTTTTCGGTAGTCCAGGCGACTGTTCTACTTGAACAGTTGACAATCTCACGTTTTTTTCTTCAGTTGCCAATAATAACACCTCCCTTTTCTACCTTTTTCTACTTGCTACAACCTTATAATCAATTTTTTCTTCTATAGTCATTGATGAGTCAACTGTTGATTTCCGCCGCCCTGCAACAAGCGACAAAATGATCCTTAGAAACCTCTTCAAGCGTCTGAGGCTCCATGCACTTTTCCTGTACATAAGGGCAGCGGGCAGCAAAACGGCATCCCGGCTTAGGATTGATTGGTGATGTTATTTCTCCACTAAGCATGACTCTTTGCATCGGTTTATCAATATCCGTTGATGGTATTGCCGACAAAAGAGCTTTTGTATATGGATGCAGCGTATGAGAAAACAGTTCCTTTGCTGTGCTTTTCTCAACAAGCTGTCCCAAATACATAACGCATATATGATCAGAAATATGCTTTACAACTGACATATCATGTGTAATAAACATATAAGCAATCCCCATTTTTTCCTGAAGCTCCATCAGAAGATTCAATACTTGAGCCTGTATAGATACATCCAATGCTGACACAGGCTCATCGCATACAATAAATTGAGGATTTAAGGCCAATGCCCGGGCAATACCTACCCTCTGCCGACGTCCGCCATCCAACTCATGAGGATAGGCCTGACGAAGGCGGCTGTCAATTCCTACAAGATTCATCAGTTCATCTGCTTTTTCTTTAAGCTGGGCTTTAGGATAATTCCTGGCATGTTTCATTGGCTCTATAATGGTGGATTCTACACGCATCCTGGGATTTAGCGATGAATACGGATCCTGAAAAATGATCTGCATTTTCTCACGCATAGCTTTCAAAGCCGCGCCCTTGGCATGAGTAACATCTTTTCCTTCCAGTACGATTTTTCCATCTGTAGCTTCCTGAAGATGAATGATCGTTCGTCCGAGAGTTGACTTGCCGCATCCGGACTCCCCTACCACGCCAAGAGTTTCTCCGGCGTTAATAGTAAATGAGACATCATCCAATGCGTGGTTTATGCCTGATGGCACTTTAAAATATTTTTTTAAATGTTCAACTTCAATGAGCGGAGCCATAGACTTTCTCCTCCTTACCAAATATATCTGATCCGTTTTACAGGAATTTTAAGTGTGTGTTTGACCCATTTTTTTGTTTTCTGACAGGGGGGATTTCAAGCAGCTACAATAATGCCCAAGTCCGATTTCAACTGCTGGTATCTCACCCATCTTACATTTTTCATCCGCATAAGGACAACGAGGATGAAACGCACATCCCTCTGGAAGGTCTGTAGGATCCGGAGGCATTCCGGCTATAGGCTTTAACCGGGTACCGTCGTCATTCATATTTGGCAGGGAATCAAAAAGCCCCCGAGTATACGGGTGGGACGGATGCCTAAATACCTCCCTTTTGCCGCCATATTCTACAATTTTTCCCGCATAGATTACAGCTACATCATCGCAGGTTTGGGCAATAACGCCTAAATCATGAGTGATCAATATCATGGATGTATTACATTTTTCTCTAAGAGATTTAATCAATTCCAGAACCTGCGCCTGTATTGTTACATCCAGGGCAGTAGTCGGTTCGTCTCCCAACAACAAATCCGGATCACAGGCCAAAGCCATAGCAATCACAATTCGTTGTTTCATTCCGCCAGAAAACTGAAAGGGGTATTCCCCATAACGGACTGCCGGGATCCCGACCATCTCAATCATTTCTTTTGCCTTTTCAACTGCTTCAGTCCTGGAAAAATTGTTGTGAAGCATCAATCCCTCTGTAATTTGATCCCCCACTGTCATCAACGGATTTAAGGCTGTCATCGGATCCTGAAAAATCATGGCTACCTTGTCCCCTCGAACACCGAGCATTTCTTCCTCAGTTTTTTTCAGAAGATCCTCTCCCTCCAGAAATATTTCACCACCAAGTATCTTTGCCGGGGGATCCGGTAGAATCCCCATAATAGATTTAGCAATAGTTGTCTTACCAGCTCCAGTTTCGCCTACAAGTCCAAGTGTTTTACCCCTTTTCAATGAGAAAGAAACATCATTTACTGCATGAACGATTTTTTTTCCTGATGTATAAACCACTTTCAGATTCTTCACCTGAAGAAAGTCCTTTTCTTCATTCTGAGACACAGAGGATATTTTTTCAGCTTTTTTTCTCGGATCATTTACTTGCCCGTTTTTTTGTTCGTTTCTTTTTTTCATGTCCCGCCTCCCTATTTTCTCAGTTTTGGATCTAAAGCATCTCTTAAACCATCTCCCATAAGATTTATGGATAATACAGTAATCGCAATGAGAATTCCCGGAAACATAATCATATGGGGATATTCCATGATGTAGTTTCTGCCATCAGAAAGCATGGCTCCCCATTCCGGGGTCGGTGGCTGAACGCCAAGACCAATATAACTCAAGGTCGCTGCCATAGTAATCGTGGATCCGATCTGCATAGTTGTCTGTACAATAGTTGGAGATATAACATTCGGCAATAAATGTTTAAACATAATACTCAATTTTGAGCAATTAATAGATTCAGCAGCCTCAAGATATTCTTTTGATCGTTCTGACAGAATCTGTCCCCGGATCATACGTACTCCTCCAGGAACACCTCCTACAGAAAGCGCCAGTATTGTATTAAAGAAACCAGAGCCCATAACGGATGAAATCAGGATACACAAAAGCATTCCTGGAATTGAAGACCAAATATCCATAATGCGCATTATCGCCGTTTCCACAGTACCACCAAAATATCCGGAAACACTTCCGATAATAACACCAATCGTACTTCCAAACAGGGCAGCACACAACCCCATCGCCAGAGAGTATCTGCCTCCATATAAAAGACGGCTAAATAGATCTCTGCCAAAAGCGTCTGTTCCAAACCAGTGAGACATGGAAGGGCCTTCAAACATATGAGCCAGATCCATGTCATTGTAACCGTAAGGCGCAATAATCGGAGATGCAAAGCAGACAATGACAATAAAAATAAAAATGACACATCCAACCCTGGCACCGGGACTCCTAAAGGTGTTTTTTAATGTTTCAACAAACAGCGATGATTTATTATATTTTACTTTTGCTTTTACGTTTGCTGTTAATGTCATTTCGTCCGACCTCCTTTAGAATACTGTGCTTTGATCCGGGGATCAACGAACGCATATGCCAAATCCACAAGAAGCATGGCTATGGCTGTAAAGGCCGCAAAAAACAGTACGCAGCCCCGGACAACCGGGTAATCTCTATTATTAATACCAGTAAGCATATACTGACCTACTCCCGGGATTGAAAAAACACTTTCAATAACAGCAGACCCGGCCACAATCCTAGCAAATCCCATGCCTACAGATGTAATGATCGGCATAAGAGCGTTCGGAAGCATGTGCCGAAAAACCACCTTTTTTTCTCTCTGACCCTTGGAACGGGCAGTAGTAATATAGTCTGCCCGGATAACTTCAAGCATGCTGGAACGTGTCTGGCGGGCATTAACAGCAATACCGCCAAGAGAAGAAGTAATCACCGGCATAATATAATTCGCAGGTCCATCGATACCATAAGCTGGAAGCAAACCTAAATTTAAGGAAAACAATACGATCATCATCAACGCAACCCAGAAATCCGGTGCTGAAATAAAAATCATAGCAATCGCCATTGTTGCGCTGTCCTGCCATTTTCCTGAATTTGTCGCCGCAAATATTCCAAGGGGAATACCAATAGCCAGATTTAATACCATCGCGAGAGATCCGATTATCACGGTGCGAGGAAGACGGTTAAGCAGTTCTTCCATAACCGGCACGTTAAAAGTCCACGAATCTCCAAGATCAAATTTTAAAAATGTCTTATATAAAAAGTTGCCTAACTGTACAATATATGGATCATCCAATCCTAGCTGCTGCCGGAGCTGGGCATACTCCTGCGCCGTAGCATTTGCGCCCAAGATATTCACCGCCGGATCTCCCGGAGTAAAATATAAAATCGTAAATATAACGAACGCGGCCCCAAGCAAAATAACAATCATCCATAAACACCGTTTCAAAATATATCTGCCCATCTTAAACCTCCAATACTTCTTAAATTTTCATCTCCATCGTCAATTCATATACAAGCCCCCGTTAATATCAATAACTGTGCCTGTCATATAGTCTGAACTTATACCGGAAAGAAAGCCTGCCAAAGGAGCTACATCCTCGGGTGTACAAAGCCTTCCCAGCGGTATTTCTTCAAGCAGATGTCTTTCTGAAGCAGCATCTCTTTGCTTTCTGGGAGTATCCGCGATTTCCGCGCCAATAGCAATACAATTTACCGTTACCCCTCGTCCGGCTAACTCCCTGGCTGCGGCTTTTGTAAAAGCGATGATTCCAGCCTTTGCTGTAACCGTACCAATCCCAGCTTCCACACCGCCGCAGCGGCCTTCTACAGAGCTGATGTTGATAATCCTTGGATGACGTTTTTTTTCCATATATTTTACTGCCTCACGGGTCATCAAAAAAGTTCCATTCAAAGCACTTTTCATTGCCTTATCCCAGTTCTCAAGGGTAATCGTATCCAACGTATGCCTGTCTGTAAATCCAGCGCCATTAATAACTACATCAATACTCCCTAACCGCTGATATACTTGAGAAAAAGCCTGTGACACAGCTTCAGGATCGGACACATCACATTCCAATGCCATACAATACGTTTGAAGCTCTGGCGGAAGAAGACGTCTGGCTGCGTCTCCTTTTTCTTGTCTGGAGCTTAATATTACCGCCTTTAATCCATCGGTAAGAAGCTGCTTTACAATAGCCAGGCCAAAATGCCCTCCGCCGCCGCTGACAACAGCAATTCTTTGTTCCGACATTTACAGTTCTCCTCCTTCTCTTGCACCAGTTACAACATGTATAAATTTTTCCGCCTGGCGCCCCAAAAAACGCCAATCGCCATGATTCCCGCTATCGTCCCATATCACAGAATACTCCAGTTCCCGCGCCGTTTTTGCAAAGCTTTTATTTTCTTCCAAAACACGGGCATCTAAAGAGCACGCTAAATAGATTCCAATTTTTTTCTGATTCGTCCAACGCCTCATTAAATGTTTCAGGTCAACGTCACTTTCCATCACCTGGCCGCGCTGCCCGAAAATATCCTCCGCCGCAATACCTTCCGGAAATTCGTCGTTTCCCCTTGCGTAATCCACAGCAGCTCGCAGCCATCCATTAAAACTTCCTGCCCATGAAAAAACATCCGGGTGAGTCAAAGCCATATGTATTGCTCCGTAGCCGCCCATGCCGCACCCGGCCACAAAATTATCTTCACGCCGATCTGATACAGGAAGCATCTCCTGCACCGTAGGCCACAGCTTATCAATAAAATTCGCATCCCACCGGACTCCACTGGCATTATCCACAAAGAATCCATTTTCTCCAGAAATGCAAACTACAGCGATCCCATAATTTTCCGCCAGAAGTTCTACAGGAACAAAACGCATCCAACTTGAACTATTTCCCCCAAAGTCATGAAGCATCCAAAGCAAAGGAGCCTTTTCCCCTGAACGTACCATTCTCTCTGGAATAACCGCATCCATGGAAATATCTGGCGCTTTTGTATGTATCTGTAATCGTGCCATTTAATCATCACCATCCTTTACTAAGAAAGCCATTTTCTTCAGAGGAAGCCAGTCTATTAACTCATTGAAATGGGCATTGCAGTAATCGTAGCCATGTACTCCCGGACCCTGAGTCCACGTATGATCCAACCCCAGAGCCTCAAAATGTTTTTTTGCGGAAATATTAAAATCCCATGTAAAATCTTCTGTTCCTACAGTCTGGAACATCTGGGGAATATCCGCTCCCTTTTCCTTTAAGCTGGCCGCCATTCCAATCACATCCCGGTCAGTTCCAGTAATCATATCCGCTTTGACAGATGAATCATGACCGGAATGAAGCTGCTCCACATCCATTTTTACATCTAAAGGACTGCAAAAGCTGCCTACACATCCGAATACATGAGGATAATTCAGTGCTGTTCTGTAAGCAAAATAGCCCCCATAGGAAAATCCCGCTATAAATGTATCCTCCCGCATCGGCGAAATCGGAAACAGTTTTCTCATATATTGAGGCAATTCTTCCCCCATAAAGGACAGGAAATCCATCCCCTTTTGCATCCCTGTAAAATCTCGTATACTTGGCATTACCATGATCAGCTTTGACTTATCGCATATCTTGCGAAGATTCGTATCCATAGGCCAGTCGGTATAATCACCTCCCCCTCCGGAAATCAGGTAAAGTACCTGATATTTCAGCCTTTTGTCGTAAGGCGGCATATCCACCGCAATAGCATCATCCGTCACAAGGGCCGCTGCCGCGGTGGCAGCGTTAGTTAACTCAGTGTTTGAAAAATCCGGATTGCCCGGATCGCCCATAACTCGATTCCTTTTTTTCTGATTTTGGAGCCTTCTTGGATATATTACAGACACATCTGTCGTTGTATGAAGCGTCTCGGAATAAAACGTCAAACGTATGTATCCCATTCTCATTTCCTCCCTATCTGTTTTATAACTTCTCGGAATCTGCAGCCCTGATTTTATAAGGCTTTCTGACCCTTGTCTCAAAAAAATCACCCACTTTTTTTAAAAAACACTTGACAAATCGCTCAGAATTCGCGCCGAAGCAGATCGATCATATTTTATTTCAATCGACTGGAGACGATTCCTTTGTTACCGTGTAGTCCTGGCGGCCACGCCACCCATCAGGATACTTTCGTATACGATTTCCTTAAATTTTACCCGGTTCCCTTCGTGCTTCCTAAAAGTACCTGGGATTATATCGTGCAGTTCTGATACCTGGATCTTTCCCAGACGGATTCCCGAAAATGAAACCATCCAAAGGGAAAAATTTTTCACTATTGATGAGGACGGCGTCCCGATCTGTAAATTGGGCTTATATATACATAAAGATGGATAAGAGGCTGCCAAGCATCGGGCGAAATACCGATGCCCAAAAGCAAACCGAAAACGCAACTGCTTCTGTGAACAGCCCTGTTCGCCGACGAAATACGGAAGGATCGTACACATCTTTACCGATGACCATTCAAGGTTATTTAACATACCGCCAAGGGACAGTAAAGCATGGAAAAAGGAATATGATGGAAGGACTTCCGTATTCAGTTGTCAAGTTCCGGTTGGAATCTCATTCATTAAGATTCCGAGAAGTTATTTTTAAATCAGTGTGCTTCCGATAATATCCTCCGGCAA
>CAZJRY010000110.1:0-8290 GCA_964548625.1 uncultured Mediterraneibacter sp. | reverse complement strand
TAGAAAAACTACTGGGAGCCTCCAGTAGTTTCTGTGGATAATACCGAACGGAGAAGGAGGGATTTGAACCCTCGCGCCGCTACTAACGACCTACTCCCTTTCCAGGGGAGCCCCTTCAGCCAGCTTGGGTACTTCTCCAAAGCGGAGAGGGTGGGATTCGAACCCACGCGCCCTTTCGGACAAACGGTTTTCAAGACCGCCTCGTTATGACCACTTCGATACCTCTCCATAGCATACTGTTTATATACGTTTTTCTATTCATACTGCACGTGCGATGACACATCCGCATCACTCTGTGCGACGTGAAACATTCTATCACATATCCAAAACGCATGTCAAGACATTCTTTTTAAAAATACGTCCGCAATTTCAAGATCCTCCGGTGTTGTGATTTTAATGTTCTCATAAGAGCCGCAAAACAGCCGTACAGAAGCGCCCAGCATCTGCTCCACCGCCATAGCATCATCCGTCACAGTAATTTCTTCCTGTTCCATAAGCAAGGCATACGCTTTCTTTATAAGCCCTGTCTCGAATACCTGTGGTGTCTGCACGATCCAGACACTGCTGCGGTCAGGCGTCTCCGTCACCACATTATCATGAGACGCAATCTTAACTGTATCTTTGGATCGCATCCCCGCCGCACACGCATGATACTCTGACACACATTCATATGCCCGTACTATCATTTCATCATCAACAAACGGACGCGCGCCGTCATGGATATACACATATCCGTCCTGTGTCTCCTGAAGCCCGTTCCAGACGGAATGATATCTCTCGGCGCCCCCCGGAATAACTTTACGGACTTTAGATATATTATATTTATCCACGATCTCATGCCGGCAGTATTCTTCTTCTCCGGCGCCGCATACAAGAACGATCTCATCGATCAGCCCGGAAGCTTCGAACGCACGCAGAGAATAATACAGTACCGGCTTCCCGCCCATGAGCAGGTACTGTTTATGTACCTTTGTTCCCATCCGCTTCCCGCTTCCCGCCGCGAGCACGATGGCAGTACAGTATTTTTTCTCTTCCATAGCTTTTTATCTCTCTCCGAGTTTCAGATTCGGCACTGCGTTCAGATCCCAGCCGTGCCGTGTTCCGGCAAGATACTCATAGAATGCCGCGGTCCCGATCATCGCAGCATTGTCCGTACAGTAAACAGGCGACGGATGATAGAACTTCACGCCTTTCTCTTCGCACGCCTGTTTCATAGCCGCGCGGAGCGCCGTGTTGGACGCCACGCCTCCGGCAATGGCAAATCTGTACATGCCGCAGTCTTCCGCCGCTTTCATGGAATTCTCTACCAGCACTTCTACCACCGCTTTCTGGAAAGAAGCCGCAATGTCCGCCGAATCAAAACTCTCGCCTTTCATTTTACATCCGTTGATATGATTCAGCACCGCCGACTTCAGGCCGCTGAAACTGAAATCATATTTCGCGCCGTCTATATGTGCTTTCGGAAATTTTATGGCATCGGGATTTCCTTCTTTCGCAATACGGTCGATCTTCGGTCCGCCGGGATATCCCAGTCCGATCGCGCGCGCCACCTTGTCGTATGCTTCTCCTGCCGCGTCATCTCTTGTACGCCCGAGGATTTCATATTTGCCGTACTCCCGTACACATACAAGATGCGTATGTCCGCCGGATGCCACAAGGCACAGAAACGGAGGTTCCAGATCCGGATGCTCGATGTAGTTTGCCGAAATATGCCCCTCGATGTGGTGCACTCCGACGAGCGGCAGATGCCTTGCGAAAGCAATGGCTTTCGCCTCTGCAACACCTACCAGAAGAGCGCCCACCAGACCGGGACCGTAAGTCACGCCCACCACGTCAATATCATCCAATGTTACATCCGCCTCTTTTAGCGCTTCTTCGATCACCTGGTTGATCTTCTCGATATGCTTTCTTGATGCGATCTCCGGAACCACTCCGCCGTACAGCTTATGCAGGTCGATCTGGGATGAAATGATATTTGACAGTACCTCTCTGCCATTGTGAACGACCGCCGCCGCTGTCTCATCGCAGGAGCTCTCGATCGCAAGGATATTCAGATCTCTGATCTCTTTCATGTCACGCCTCTCAATCTTCAAACATCAGTTCCGCTGACATTCCGTCTTTTCCCGCCTTTGCCGCCGGAAATATCTTCCGCACATCGTCCATATACGGTTCCGGCCTTGTCAGGGACGGACTGTAATGTGTCAGCCACATTTCCCTTACCCGCGCCGCACGCGCCAGCTCCGCCGCTTCGTAAAACGTCATGTGCTTATATTCCGACGCTTTTGCGGCTTTGTCCTTCTCGCCGTACATACCCTCACAGATAAACAGGTCCGATTTATCCGCGTTCCGCCGGATAGACTCTGTAGGACGTGTATCGGTCGTATAGGTCAGTTTGATCCCTTTCCGGGGTGGTCCCAACACCATGTCCGGAGTAAAATATCCGTCTTCGTTATCTATCGTCTCACCGTTCTGCAGAAGGCTCCAGTATTTCAGCGGGATATCCTGCTGTTTTGCCTTTGCGGCGTCGAACTTTCCCGCCCGGTCGATCTCCATCGTATATCCGTAACAGAGCACATTGTGATTGACGCGGAACGCTTTAATGCGGTAGCCTTTCATCTCAAACGTCTGCTCCGCACCCTGGATTTCTTTATATATGACCGGAAACGGAAGTTCCGGCGCAATCACACGAAGACAGCCCACTACACGTTCCAGACCTTTCGGTCCGATCATTGTCAGTGGTTCGGTCCGGTCTGCATTCCCCATAGTGAGGAGCAGACCGGGAAGCCCGCTGATATGATCTCCGTGATAGTGGGTAAAACAGATCACATCGATGGGTTTGAAGCTCCATCCTTTTTCTTTTAACGCAATCTGGGTGCCCTCACCGCAGTCAATGAGCAGGCTGCTTCCGTTAAAACGGGTCATCAGCGCTGTGAGATAGCGGTAAGGGAGCGGCATCATGCCCCCGCATCCAAGTAAACAAACATCTAACATATATTTCCTCTGTCTTATTCCTCTATATCCGCAGGCAGTTGAAAGGAAGAGAGAATCTTGTCATAACACGACTCGCACAGATCGAAGCTGTGTTTCTCCCCGTCTTTGTCCGAAAAATATCCCCACGTATAATCCACGCTGAAAACTCCTTCTCGAGGGGTTCCGTCTATGACTCTGATCTCTTTCCCGCACTGATTGCAGACGATCTTATTTATTTCTTTCGTTTCTTTTAATTGATACCGGCGCATACAATCTCCTCCTGTGTCTCTGTCTGTCCGTTCGGAACCGTCGGACGGCAGTAAACAGTTTTTTCTTTTTGCTACGCCTACAGTATATCGGATTGGCACATCGATTGATAGTGGAAACTGCTGCCGCTGTTATGGGCTAATTTCCAACTCCCTGCTCATGAGGATCGCGTCTTCCTCCGGATCGTCGTAGAAGCGCTGACGGATACCGTCCTCCTTGAAGCCTGCCGCCTCATAGAGCGCTCTTGCCGCACTGTTTCCGCAGCGCACATCCAAAAGGATCTTTTTGATCCCCTCTGAACCGCAGATTGATTCCAGCTCCGAGAGCAGCGCGCGGGCCGCCCCCTGCCTCTGCAGTTCTTTTACCACCGCGATCCTTGCGATCTCAGCTTCATCCGCCGCTGTGTAAGCAAGGAGATAACCTGCCGGCCGCCCTGCTTTTTCCGCCATAAGGCATATGGTATTCGGCTGTTCCAGAGTCTCCAGTATGGATTTTTCACTCCATGCATCCGGAAAGAGCTGATGCTCCATCTCCGCCACCGCGGCGCCGTCTTCCATCGTCATCCTGCGCACCTCGGGAACCGCATTCTTCTCCCGTTCCGCCCGCTCACGCTCGGCCTGTGATTTTCTCAGATATTCAGGCTTAAACTCGGCAGCCGTCTCGTACCTGCCTGTTTCATAGTAGCGAATCCCGAGAGCTCCCACTGCCGCCGCTCTCTGCCGGTTCATAAAGGATGAAGCAAAGGAATAGGGAACTTTGAGCCCTTCCGCCAGCATATCCTTATAGACAGGCACACCGTCTCCCAGAAATACAACTCTTCTCCGGTAGACATTCAAATGACGGATCAGTTCTTCCACGGGAACTGCCATCTGCACACGGAGTACCTGAAAGACAGGCTCATCACACAGGCAACCGTCCTTGTTTTTCTTGCGGGAAAATGAATAGAGACCGGTATACACCTGCCCTCTTCTCGCATCCATGATCGGGCATATGATGTCCTCACAGCCGTACATGCCGTACGCCATGGCGTCCACTGTCGGCACATGGATAAGAGGCTTATCCAGCGCAAGACCAAGCCCCTTTGCCGTAGCGGAACCGATCCTCAGACCGGTAAAAGAACCCGGTCCCCCCGCCACTGCAATGGCATCGATTTCCGCCAGATCCGCGTCGACCATCCTTACCATTTCATCGATCATGGGAAGCAGAGTCTGCGAATGTGTCTTTTTGTAATTTGTCGTATATTCAGCGATCGTCCGGTCATTCTCCACGATCGCCACCGTAGCCGTCAGCCCTGAGCTGTCTATCGCCAATACTCTCATAGTCAGTCCCGCTTTCTGTAATCTCGTTTTCTGCCTGTTCCGCAGAGCAGCTTACCGCGAAGCCGATTCGCTTATTGTGATCTTTCGGTAGTCAAATCCCCGTTCCAAATCCTTCTCGATCAGGATATCCGTCCGTTTCTCCGGAAGGATCTCTTCGATCAGGTCAGCCCACTCGATCAGAGAGACACCGCCCCCCATGATGTAATCCTCAAACCCGACTTCTTCCATCTCTTCTGCATCGCCGATCCGGTACACGTCAAAATGATAGAAGGGAAGCCTTCCATCATCATATACCTGTACGATCGTAAATGTGGGACTGCTGACCGGTTCTCCGATGCCAAGCCCTTTAGCCAGCCCCTGCGTGAATACTGTTTTTCCCACGCCAAGATCCCCGGTCAGGGTAAATACCTGACCGGGAAACGCCTGTTCTCCAAGACTTTTTCCTATATTAAATGTCTCTTCAGGACTTCTCGTCTCCAATACCATAAAGACATCCTCTTTCTTCCGCGCCGCCGGCTTCGATCAGTGGTGGAACAGGCGGATGCCTGTAAACGCCATGACCATGCCGTACTTGTTGCATGTGGCAATAACATTGTCGTCTCTCACCGAACCGCCCGGCTGTGCGATATATTTCACGCCGCTCTTGTGAGCGCGCTCAATGTTGTCCCCGAACGGGAAGAACGCGTCGGAACCGAGAGATACATCGGTCAGCTTATCAAGCCACGCCCGCTTCTCCTCGCGGGTAAATACTTCCGGCTTCTCTGTGAAGATATTTTCCCATGCGCCGTCTGCGAGCACATCCATATACTCCTCGCCAATGTACAGGTCAATGGCATTGTCCCTGTCCGCGCGTTTGATGCCGTCTTTGAACGGCAGCTCCATTACTTTCGGACACTGTCTGAGCCACCAGTTGTCTGCTTTCTGTCCGGCAAGACGTGTACAGTGGATACGGGACTGCTGCCCCGCGCCGATACCGATGGCCTGTCCGTCCTTTACATAGCAGACAGAATTGGACTGGGTATATTTCAGTGTGATCATGGAGACCGCCAGATCCATCTTCGCCGCGTCTGTCAGTTCTTTATTATCCGTCACCACATCAGAAAAGAAATCTTTGTCGATATTGAGCTCGTTTCTTCCCTGCTCAAATGTGATACCGTACACTTCCTTGTGTTCCAGCGGAGCCGGCACATAGTCCGGATCGATCCGGATAATATTGTAATTTCCTTTTTTCTTCTGTTTTAAAAGTTCCAGCGCTTCCGGCTCGTAGCCCGGCGCGATCACGCCGTCGGATACTTCTCTCTTAATAAGTCTCGCCGTATCTGCGTCACAGACGTCAGAGAGCGCGATAAAGTCTCCGAAAGACGACATACGGTCCGCGCCTCTCGCTCTCGCATATGCGCTGGCAAGCGGAGACAGTTCTCCCAGATCATCCACCCAGTAGATCTTCGCAAGAGTCTCTGACAGCGGAAGTCCTACTGCCGCGCCTGCCGGAGATACATGCTTAAATGACGTGGCCGCAGGGAGGCCGGTTGCTTTCCTGAGCTCGGACACAAGCTGCCAGCCGTTGAACGCATCGAGGAAGTTAATATATCCGGGGCGTCCGCACAGCACTGTGACCGGCAGTTCGCTTCCGTCGCTCATATAGATCTTTGACGGTTTCTGGTTCGGGTTACATCCGTATTTCAATTCCATTTCTTTCATCTTTTCATCCGCTCCTTTACGATTTATCACGATCACTGATTCTTATTTACGATCTTTGTCTCATAGTTTCCTGTCTCAATATCGATATAGCGGACAAAAAGCGATACCTTGTTGTCCTCGTTTAAGCTGTTCCACAGAAGATCCGTGAACGCTTCCATATCATCCGGTATGCCGATCAGCTTCGGTTCGCCCTCAAAGCTCGGAAGCGGATCGCCGTCACACATATATGTGTGAATGAAATGTCCCTCGCCTGCCGCCGGATTCTCATAAGCGAACGTATACCGGCAGCAGCCCTCCGGGCTTCCGTTATTGCTCTTTAAAATGGACATTGCATAGTTATAAGCACCGTTCTCTATATGCATGATCCCGGAGATACGCGGTGTATAGTTCGGGCCGTCAGGCTCAAACTCCCTGGAACGAAGAGTCTGTTCAAATGTGAGCTGCTTGTCCATTCCCTCATAGATCGTATCTGTCTGATCGCCGTTTGTAACGATCGTTTTATTTCCCAGCACTCTGACCGGAGCGTAGATGATCAGGCTCGGATCCGTCAGCTTCGACGGATCGAACGCCTGCGTTCGGATTCCCTCGCCGTCCTCCACAAATATACGATTCCTGCTGTTCTCACTGCGTCCCATGATAAAATAGGCCGCGACAGCTTTCTTCCCGTCCGGTGTCTTTCCAATGATGATCCCTCTTCCGGGGTAGGAATTGTTCTTAAGCTCCTCTTCAATCGACAGCATTTTCATCTCACTGCATCTCCTTTCAGTCTTTCTCTTCTTCCTCCTCGGTGTCATCGGCAGGCCCGATCTTCATCCGGACTCTTGCGATCCGGTTGTCTTTGACCTCCTCCACGGTAAAGAGCAGATTATTTTCTTCAATCACGTCCCTGTCATCTTTCCCCGGGATATGTCCCAGCTTCTCGATCAGATATCCGGAAAGAGTATCATAATTCTCCGTTTCCAGCCTCAGCCCGAGTTCTTCATTGAGATCATCGATCAGTATCCCGCCGTCCAGACGATACTCTTCTTCACTGACCGCCTCGATTTCCGGCACGACCTCCTCGTATTCCTCATTGATATCCCCCATTATCTCCTCGACAAGGTCCTCAATTGTGACAATGCCCGAGAAGCCGCCGTATTCGTCTACCAGGATTGCCATATGCTGCCTTGCCTCCTGCATCGTGCGGAAAAGTTCGTCCGCCTCTTTCGTCTCCGGTACGAAAAACGGTTCGTGAAGCATCTCCCTGATATTCATCTGCTCCGCGCTGTTCTTTCTCAGCTCGATCATCACATCCTTGACATGGAGTACACCGATGATATTATCTATGTTTTCCTCGTAAACCGGTATCCTGTTGTGCCTTGTCTCAAGGATCTCATCGATCAGTTCATCAAAAGGCTCTTCTATATCAATCGTGACTACGTCGCGTCTCGGAACCATGATCTCTCTTGCCGTTCTGTCATCGAATGCAAATACCGAGTCGATCATCTCCCGTTCATCATCATCAAATGTTCCGCTTTCATTCCCCTGCTTGAGAAGAGCCTTTATCTCTTCCTCGGTAACAGCCTCCTCCTGATCCTCTGTCTGCATGCGAAGGATCCCGAGTACCAGTTTCGTTGAAAAAGAAAGCAGCCTGATAAACGGCGACAGTATGATCGAAATATAGTGGATCGGCATAACAGTCAGCATACTGAACGCCTCGGCCTTCTGAAGCGCGATCCGCTTGGGAACCAGTTCTCCGAATACAAGGTTAAAGAACATGAGTACAAGCGTTACACCGTTATACGCGATCTGCGAACTGTAAGGAATACCTGCTCCCCGCAGCCATTCTGCCAGCACCGGCGAGATACCGGCCGCTGCAGATGCCGATGAATAAAATCCGGCAAATGTGATCGCCACCTGGATAGTGGAAAGGAATTTTGTAGAATCCTCAAACAGCCCTTCTATCACCTTCGCCTTTTTATTCCCCTCTTCCGCGAGACTCCGTATCCTGTTCTTATTGACAGACACGACCGCCATCTCGGCTCCTGCAAAAA
>CAZJRY010000109.1:0-8296 GCA_964548625.1 uncultured Mediterraneibacter sp. | reverse complement strand
GTTCATAATTTTTTAATAGAGTGTTAATTGTATAAACTCTCTTTTTCTAGTATAATGAATAAGTCATACAGAAAAACGGGATTTAAGAGAGATGGAGGAACGAACATGGTAAAAGATATTGACAGCATTTTTTTCGATATTACTCCGGAGATTGAAGAATTAGCTCTCAAATGTAAAACGAATAATGCGATTGATAAGGAATTGTATACGAAGTATGAGGTGAAAAGAGGACTGCGTGACCTGAACGGCAAAGGCGTTCTTGCCGGTCTGACGAATATTTCGGATGTCTGCGCGTCAAAGATCGTTGACGGTAAATCCGTCCCATGCGAAGGAAATCTCTATTACCGCGGCTATAACATAAAGGATCTGGTAAAAGGTTTTCTGAATGCGAAGCATCCCGGATTTGAGGAGACGACATACCTGCTTCTTTTTGGCGATCTTCCGACGAAGAAGCAGCTGAAGAACTTTCAGGAAATGCTTGCGGAGCGGCGCATGCTCCCGCCGAATTTTGTACGTGATGTCATCATGAAAGCACCCAGCCGTGACATGATGAACAGCATCACCAGAAGTATCCTGCAGCTTTATTCTTATGACGCTAAAGCGGACGATACCAGTATCCCGAATGTGCTGCGCCAGTGCCTGAATCTGATCGGCCAGTTCCCGATGCTTATGGTATACGGATATCATGCATATAATTACAAGAGAGGTGAAGATCTGTACATCTATGCGCCGCAGCCGGAGCTTTCCACGGCAGAGAATATATTGATGATGCTCCGTGAGGACAGACAGTATACCGAGCTTGAGGCAAAGATCCTTGATATGGCGATGGTGCTTCATATGGATCATGGCGGCGGCAACAACTCTACGTTTACCACCCATGTTGTAACATCCTCGGGCACAGATACATATTCCACGATCGCTGCGGCCATGGCGTCGCTGAAGGGTCCGAAACACGGGGGCGCGAATATAAAGGTAACGCAGATGTTCGAAGATATGAAAAAGAACGTACAGGACTGGTCTGATGACGATCAGGTCAGAGCCTATCTGGAAGCGCTTCTTGATAAGAAAGCGTTTGACGGGAAAGGGCTGATCTACGGTATGGGACATGCCGTGTATTCAATCTCCGATCCGCGTGCCGACATTTTTAAGGCTTTTGTTAAACAGCTTGCTCATGAAAAAGGACAGGACGCGGAGTATGCGCTGTATGAAAAAGTAGAACATATGGCGCCGGAGATTATCGGCGAAAAACGTCATATATATAAAGGTGTTAATGCCAATGTAGATTTCTACAGTGGTCTGGTATACAGTATGCTGGATATCCCGCCTTCGCTGTACACGCCGATTTTTGCGACGGCGCGTATTGTCGGATGGAGCGCGCACAGAATGGAAGAGCTCCAGAATGTTGACAAGATCATTCGTCCGGCATATAAGCCTCTCTCGCCGTATCGCGAATATGTAAATTTAGATGACAGGTAGTGAGCAACATGAGAGATGAGTTCTATTTCCCATCAAAAGACGGAAACACCGAGATCCATACGATCGAATGGAAACCCGATAAAGAAGTAAAGGCTGTCCTTCAGATCTGCCATGGAATGCTGGAGTACATTGAAAGATATAATGAATTTGCGCAGTTTCTCTGTGATAAAGGTTATTATGTCGTGGGAAATGATCATCTCGGACACGGGAAATCCGTACAGGCAAAGTCCGAGTACGGATTTTTCAATGAAAAATACGGAAATGTGTGTGTGCTCGGAGATATTCATACGCTCCGGCAGCGAACCGCTAAACGGTATCCTGACGTGCCCTATTTCATACTGGGACACAGCATGGGGTCATCGCTTTTAAGGCAGTATATCCAGATGTACGGAAACGGGCTGTCAGGGGTCGTTCTGATGGGAACCGTGGCGGATCATAAGAAGGCGGTGCTTGCGTTTGGCAAAGAACTCTGCCGTATCATGGCGGTATTTCGCGGATGGCATTATCGCAGTAAGCTGGTGGACGCCCTTGCGCTCGGCGGCTATAATAAAAAGTTCAGACCTGCGCGGACGCAGGCAGACTGGATCACAAGCGACTGTGAACGGCTGGACAAGTATACGGCTGATCCGCTCTGTGCGTTTAGGTTTACGGTAAACGCCTATTACAATATGTTTCTCGGAATGATGAGTACACAGCAAAAAGAAAGTGTGTACATGATCCCGAAAGGGCTTCCGGTATTTTTTGTATCCGGCGCGGAGGATCCCGTAGGAGAGTTCGGAAAAGGCGTACAGAAGATTTATGAAAAGTATCTGGCTGCGGGCATACAGGATGTTTCCCTGCGGCTGTATACAGGCGACCGTCATGAGATACTGAACGAGACAGACCGTCGGCAGGTGTATGAGGATTTGCTGGGATGGTTTGAAGAACATCGGAAATAAATAAGAACTGACAACAACGGAAAACCCGCCGGCTTTTTCAGATGGCGGGTTTTTCGTTGTTCTTATAGTTATCTAAAGGAATGAGAGTAAAGTACGGCACCTGTCAGTGCCTTAAACTTTATGAGGGGGGGAGATAGTTGTTTATCAACTATCTGTATTTAACTATAAAAGAAAAATGTGACAAAAATATGAGTGAATCATAAAAGAAGAGGAAAAAATCTAAACGAAAAATAAAAATATAGTATGTTTTAAAGAAAGAGTAACAGACGTCGCAAAGCTTTTTGCCGGATATGCGAAAAACCGTCCGGTCAGGACGGTTTTTCGTGGTTTTATAGTTTATCTAAAAGGAATGAGAGTAAAGTGCGGCACCATTCGGTGCTCTGACTTTATGAGGGGGGAGATAGCTGTTTATCAACTATCTGATTTATAGTATAAAAGGAAATTGTGACAAAAGTATGGGTGAATTATAAAAGAAGAGAGAAAAATCTAAACGAAAAATAAAAATATAATATGCTCATTTGAAAGTCTTAAAGCCGTTTATAAAGTTGTCATTGCCGGACATGTGAAAACCGTCCGGCTGGGACGGCTTTTCGTGTTTTATAGTTATCTAAAGGAATGAGAGTAAAGTGCGACATCCCGGTTCCCCGGGATGTCAATACTTTATGAGGGGGGAGATAGTTGTTTTACCAACTATCTGGTTTTCAGTATAGATAGAAATTGTGTCAAAAGTATGTTTAAACTTTAAAAAGAAAAAGAATAATCTTACGAAAATCCCAATTTATTTTACCCGTATTCTGTTGCCTGCATAGATTTTATCCGGATCGGAGATGCCGTTCAAACGCATCAGCGTACTGACGGTTGTTCCGTATTTTTCCGCGATTTCGCTGAGTGTATCACCCGTTCTTATCGTATAGTACTGTGCGGAAGTACCGCTGCCGGTTTCGGGGACCCGGATCGTATTTCCCGCGTAGATCTTATCCGGATCAGAGATGTTGTTGAGCTGTGTCAGCGCATTTACCGTTGTGCCAAAGCGCCGGGCAATCTCGCCGAGTGTATCTCCCGACTGGATCACATAGGTGATATACTGAGGGGACGGCGACGGAGCGGGGGAATTTCCGGAGAGATGATTCAGACCGGCGTTCTTTATGATTGACGGATAGTCTACGTAGCCCAGATCCAGATCTACATTACCGCTGATGCCGGGAACGCTTCCGGTGTTCGTATACTGCCAGATACCGCAGTCCGTTCCGTCAAACCGGTCCGTATAGCGCGCGTACCAGTATGCGTATCGTTTTGTCAGGCCGGTTCCCAGATATGCGTCAAGGAAATTCCGATTTGTATAAAACATTGCATAGTAGCCTTTCGTTTCTATCCTGTTGCAGAAACCGGTCACAATACTTTTTGCAAGGGAAGAGGTAAAGGAAACACCCTGGCTTTCTATATAATCCGCGGATGCCTGTTCAATATCATAGCAGACAGGATAATCCAGCCGGTATCCGGAAACGGTGCTGATGCATCCGTCCGCTTCCTGTGCGGCTTTTTCTGCCGAAAAGGCATAGCAGAACCAGTAGGCACCGATCGGGAGTCCGATCCTGTTGCATTCGGACGCGTTTCTCCGGAATTGTTTATCGACAGTATTATAGCCGTATCCGGCTCTGAGCATTGCAAATTTATATCCTGCGGCTTTCACCCGTTCCCAGTCCACTTCTCCCTGGAATTCACTGACATCAAGACCTTTTATACTCATTTAAAACTCCTTTCATCAATATGACAGCCTGTAGGAGAAATTCCGTAAGACTGAAATATTTAATATAATATATGCCCGGGTCAATGGAAAGTGCGGACGATATTGAAAAAGAGAAAAGAAGAAACTATAATTATTGCCAGAGACTATCGTTAAAGTTTATATTGGGGGCAGGTATGGATTTTTCGCATGAACTTATTGTTCCGGAAACAGGATTTCCGTTTAAACTGTTTATTTTTGAGGGCGGCGGGGGAAATTATTACCGTGAAAGGCACTGGCACAGATCGATCGAGATCTTTGCAGTGTGTTCGGGAGAACTGGAATTCCATATTGCTGACAGGAGATGGCATCTGACGCCGGATAATTTTATGATCGTGAATTCCAATGAAGTTCATTCTGTCGACTCCCCTCTGCCGAATGAGACGATCGTGCTTCAGATTCCCTTGAAATTGTTTGAAGATTATTTTACAGGAGAGCAGTTCATCTGGTTTTCTCATGAGCCCGGAAGAAGAGATGAGCGGTTTATGGAGCTTATCAGGGGATTGTACGGAGTTTACCGTAAAAAAGCCTGCGGTTATGATATGAAAATGAAAAGTCTCTTCTATCAGATCATGTATCTGCTCGTAAAGGATTACAGGCTGACAGATGTCGATGAATCTTTTGTTCGAAAAAATAAAAACCTCAACAAACTGTCAGCGATCACTTCTTATATGAAAGAAAACTATACGGGTGATCTGACGCTGGAGGAGGTGGCAAGGATATTTGATTACTCGCCCAATTATCTTTCCCGGATGTTCCGGAAATATGCAGGGATCACGTTTAAGAGTTATGTGCAGAGCCTCCGTCTCGGATATGCGGTAAAGGATCTGGACAGCGGCGGGTACAGCATTACAGAAGTTGCGCTGAGAAACGGATTTTCGGGAAGTAAGGCGCTGGCGAGGGCATTTCGGAAGAAGTACGGCATGCTGCCGAGTGAATACCGGACAGAGACGAAATAATGGATAAAAATATCCGGTCAGGCTGAAAACAGCCCGGCCGGATCATATTACAGGGATGCCGCGTATCCGCGGAGTCTGCAGGAGGACTGCAGACAGCAGGGGGGCGGATATACAGGAGATGAAACGCATCACTCCTCTGCCGCGTAGGGGGACGGAGCGGGTTCTACTCCGGCTTTCCACTCGATCAGATTAACAATGAAGAAAGCAAGGACTCCGATGGCACAGCCAAAGACAACGGGCAGGATGCCGAACAGGAAATCGCCTCCGCTCAATACCTGCCAGAAGCAGAAACCGGCAGTTCCTACAATAAGAGAGGCGATACCGGAATGCCGGGTTGCTCTGGGAACGACCAGACCGAGGCCATATGCGGCGAATGGTCCCGCGCACCGTATGCCAAAGGCAAAGGTGTTCATTGTTACGATAGAAATACATGCCATAGAGATTCCCATTGCAATGAGTGCCGCGGCTACATTGCAGACTCTGGTATATCGTACGATCTGCTGTTCGGTCAGATTTTTCTTTACGCCGAATTTCAGATACAGGTCATTGATCGCCATTGTAGACATACAGAGCAGGTTGGAATCCGCGGAAGACATGGTGGCGCATATGATCGCCGCGGAGATCAGCCCTACGATGACTGCGGGAGCGTGTACGGTGGCGACTGCCATCATCGCGTTGCTTCCGGCTTGGGCTTTTGCGTTTCCGGATCAAATAAAAGAGATAAGAAATGGGCACTAAAAGGCTAATTATTTGGTCGATAAGAGATGATAAAGGTGATAAAATGACCCTATAGAACAAGCGGCGCGCGCATATCGTCAGAGGAAGGCGGAACTGCCCGGATATGCGCGGGCTCCATATGTAAGGAGGTTGTAACATGAAGATTCAAAAACTTACAGATGCATCCTTCGGAAAATACGGAAAGGTGGTCACAGAATTTTCTTTTGAGAGGATCTTAAAAGAGATGGAGCACACTCCGCTGCCGAAGGATGTCGTTTATGTACCGTCTGTGGAGGCAATGGAAATCCTGCCGGAAGCAGACGAAGTGTGCAGGAAAGGCTTCGGCGGGCTGTCGATCCAGATCGGGTACTGCAACGGTGACAACCACAAGCTGAACGCATTGGAGTACCACAGAAGTTCGGAGATCGATATTGCCGTGACGGATCTGATCCTGCTGCTCGGGTGCCAGCAGGATATAGCAGAGGATGATACGTATGATACGTCAAAAGCGGAGGCGTTCTTCGTACCGGCGGGAACAGCGGTCGAACTCTATGCAACGACGCTCCATTACGCGCCCTGCTCTGCGGAGGATGGTGGATTCCGCTGCGTGATCGTGCTGCCGAAAGGCACTAATGAAGCTCTGACATTTGCCCCTTCGCAGGATGGCGAGAACCGTCTGCTGACCGCGGTCAATAAATGGCTGATCGCTCATGAGGAAGCCGGGATTGAGGGCGCATTCTGCGGACTGAAAGGCGAGAATCCGGAAGTATAGAAGAACCTGAAGCAGACCGGCGGAATGGTAAAGAGACTGTTATCACATGGGTAACATACAAAGCAACATGTAAAAAAAGATCGTGCTGCATTGGCAGTAAAAAGAAAGAGAGGAATCAACTATGAACAACATGCCAGAACTGAAAATCGGAGTTGTCGCGGTCAGCCGTGACTGTTTCCCGGAGAGCCTGTCCGTAAACAGGAGGAGAGCGCTGATCGATGCCTATGAGAAAAAATATGGAAAAGGCACAGTGTACGAATGTCCGATCTGTATCGTGGAGAGCGAGATCCATATGGTACAGGCGCTTGAGGATATTAAGAAAGAGGGATGCAACGCTCTTGTGGTATATCTCGGCAATTTCGGTCCTGAGATATCCGAGACATTGCTTGCAAAACATTTTGACGGTCCTAAGATGTTCGTAGCGGCAGCGGAAGAGACACAGAACGACCTTGTACAGGGACGCGGCGACGCTTACTGCGGTATGCTCAATGCAAGCTATAACCTGAAGCTGCGCAATGTGAAAGCGTACATACCGGAGTATCCGGTGGGAACGGCTGAGGAATGTGCTGATATGATCCATGAGTTCGAGCCGATCGCAAGGGCTGTCGTGGGTCTTAACAGCCTGAAGATCATCGGCTTCGGACCGAGACCGCTGAACTTCCTCGCATGTAATGCACCGATCCAGCAGCTCTACAATATCGGTGTTGAGATCGAAGAGAACTCCGAGCTGGATCTGTTTGAGGCATTTAATAAACATGAAGGCGACGAGAGGATTCCGGCTGTTGTAAAAGAGATGGAAGAAGAACTCGGAGCGGGAAATAAGAAACCGGAAATCCTCGCAAAGCTGGCTCAGTATGAACTGACTCTGAAAGACTGGATCGAGGATCACAGAGGATACCGCAAATATGTCGCGATCGCCGGGAAATGCTGGCCGGCATTCCAGACACAGTTCGGATTTGTTCCGTGCTATGTGAACAGCCGTCTGACAGCTCAGGGCATTCCGGTATCCTGCGAAGTGGATATTTACGGATGCTTAAGCGAGTTTATCGGAACAGTGGTAAGCCGGGACGCGGTTACACTGCTTGATATCAACAACACAGTTCCGGCTGATATGTACAAAGAGAGCATTGAGGGTAAATTCCCGTATACCCAGAAAGATACATTTATGGGATTCCACTGTGGAAATACAGCGTCCGGAAAACTTACATCCTGCGAAATGAAGCATCAGCTCATCATGGCACGTTCGCTGCCGGAAGAAGTAACGCAGGGAACACTTGAGGGAGATATCAAACCGGGTGATATCACATTCTATCGTCTGCAGAGTACATCAGATAATAAACTGCGCGCATATGTGGCACAGGGCGAGATCCTTCCGGTCGCGTCAAAATCTTTCGGTGCTATCGGCGTATTCGCGATTCCGGAGATGGGACGGTTCTATCGCCATGTATTGATTGAGAAGAACTATCCGCATCACGGAGCTGTTGCATTCGGACACTACGGAAAAGAACTGTTTGAAGTGTTCAAGTATATCGGAGTACCGGTAGAAGAGATTGGCTATAATCAGCCGGCAGGAGTGAGATACCCGACAGAAAATCCGTGGAAGTAATTAGTCGGGGACGTAGTAAAACCGGATTTTACTACGTCCCGAAAG
>CAZJRY010000108.1:0-8470 GCA_964548625.1 uncultured Mediterraneibacter sp. | reverse complement strand
AGGCTCCTTCCGCGTCGTATGTCACAATTATAAAAATCTTAATTATAACTATTACATGAAGGAGGAAAATGCGATCCGGATCAAAGACATCCCGTATCTTTCCGATGACAGAGAACCGTTGAAAATCCATCTGAAGATTGATGGAGTGAGGAACGGAAGTTACAGGATTAAGCAGAACAAGGTCAATCAGGAGTATGGGAGTATCCAGAACGAGTGGAACGAACTCGGAGCTGAGCGCGACCTTAATATGGAGGAACAGGAGTATCTGAACAGGATCAGTACACCGAAGCTTGCCATTCAGGAAATAAAGGTCGACAGAAACCTCATTGAACTGGATCTGGTATTGTAGCCAAATGAGATCCGTTCTCTTCATATCTCATATCGATAATACATGCGGGGAAGAAAATAAGGTTCTTTATAAAAGCTAAAAACAGGAGGGCAAAGATCAGATACTGATTTTTGCCCTTTTGTTTTATGGGAGAGGAAAAAGAAAAAGGCTGATGGCAATATTCAGAAGGAAAGGGGAGAGATAAACGGCAGAAATCAGGCGCCCGGCAGGATAGAATTACTGTATAGAAAAGAACAGCACAAACGGTCAGAAGAAAGGAGAAAACAAGATATGAAGTTAGGATTTGTGAGTGCTATCCTGGAGGATTATACTTTTGAGGAAATGATGGATTTTGCGGCGGAATACAGATTTGAGTGTGTGGAGGCAGCGTGCTGGCCAAAGGGAAAGGCGGAGCGCAGGTATGCAGGTGTGTCTCATATTGATGCGGAACGCGTTCTGGAGGATGACGCATACGCGGAGCACATCAACGGATATGCACAGAAAAAGGGAGTGGAGATATCATCTCTCGCCTACTATCCCAATACAATGGATGGAGATCTGGAAAAGAGGGAGACTGCCATTGAACACCTGAAAAATCTCATCCGTGCAAGCGCAAAACTGGGTGTGGGAATGGTGACTACATTTATCGGGCGGGATCAGACAAAAACAGTAGAGGAAAACCTTGAACTGGTAAAAGAAATATGGCCGCCGATCATTGCACTGGCGGAAAAGGAAAACGTAAAGATCGGAATTGAAAATTGCCCCATGCTCTTCGGCCCGGACCAGTGGCCCGGTGGTCAGAACCTGATGACAACACCGGCGGTCTGGAGAAAGGTTTTTGAGATCCTTCCGAGTCCAAATCTGGGGATCAACTACGATCCGTCACACTTTGTATGGCAGATGATCGACTACATCCGTCCGATCTATGAGTTTAAAGACAGGATCTTCCATGTTCACTATAAAGACATCAAAGTTTACCCGGACCGATTGAACGACGTGGGAGTCATGGCATATCCGCTTGACTTTATGTCACCGAAACTTCCGGGACTGGGGGATGTAGACTGGGGAAAATATGTCAGCGCGCTGACAGACATCGGATACGATGGATATACATGTATTGAGGTAGAAGATAAAGCGTTCGAGGGTTCAAGAGAACGGATTGAAGCATCGCTGCTTCTGAGCAGGAGATATCTGGAACAGTTTGTGATCTGAAGATTAAGCGGGATAAGGAGTATACTATGAAAGAAAATGCAGTAAATCGTTTTATCGATGAAAGAAAATTTGGAAAGTTTCATATTATTTTGATCATTACAGGTCTGTTCCTGATCGCCTTTACCGGATATGGATCCACGGCATACGGCTCGGTCACGACGTTAATTACAGAGGAATGGAATCTGAATGATACTGTACTTGGATATATGGGAAGCCTGTCAGAGTTTGGATCCATGTTCGGAGCCATCCTGTTGAGCGTGCTCAGCAACCGGAAGGGGGGAAGAGGGTATTGATCTCTTCTGTGCTCATCTTCTGTATCTTCACTTTTGGACAGTCCCTTGCCGGAAACGCAGTGGTATTCGGACTGTGCAGATTCCTTGCTGGTTTCGGATTCGGAGGAGTGATCCCCTTGGTGATCTCTCTGTTGTCGGAATATGCACCGAAAAAGAACAAGAGCAGAGCGGTGGCGATCGCGCTGAGCGGTAATCAGGTCGGATCGATCATTGCATCTCTTCTGGCGATCGCGATCATCTCTCGCTTCGATTGGAGACCGGTGTTCTGGATGGCTTTCGTTCCCATTCTGTTTTTAGGATTTATCATTAAATTTGTCCCGGAATCGGCACAGTACCTCGTGGAAAAGGGAGAGTCTGAACAGATTGGAAAGATTCTGAAAAGAATCGATGAGAACTATGAGAACGAAATTGATATAGAGAAAGCTCTTCGGGAATATGCGGAGACAAAAACAGAGACAGCAAAAGTATCTTACTTTGAACTGTTCAGCGGAAGGCTGTTCCTTGTTACGATCCTTGCGGCAGTGATTTACGTGATGGGACTGCTGTTTATCAACGGCGTTATCGTATGGCTGCCAAATGTCATGGTACAGAACGGATTCTCTCTGGGATCGAGCCTTACATTTTCTATTATTCTGAATATTGGGACGATAGCCGGTACTGCGGTCTGGGGAGTTGTGGCAGACAGGAAAGGATTTAAAATACTCCTTCCTATGATCTACACGATTGGCGCGGCTGCTTTGATGCTTATGGGAGTAAAAACAAATACTTTGATCATGTATCTGTTTGTGTTTATGATAGGTTTCTTCCTGTTTTCGGCACACAGCCTTGTCAATGCGTTCGTATCACAGCATTATCCTGAGAAAATGCGCACATCGGCGGTTGGATTTGTAAACAGCATCGGCCGTCTCGGAGGGATATTCGGCCCGACTCTGGGAGGTCTGCTTCTGTCGGCGAACGCTTCCATAGCTGTATGGTTTGGCGTTTTTGGCGGGACAGGATTGATCGCGGCAGTATCATTTGTCATTATAAACATTTATACAAAATGCAGCGCGGTAAATAAGCAAAGTGTGCAGTATCATTGATAGCACTGGACGGCTTTCATCGTAGGGTCGTTCATAAACATTCAGGACATCCTCCATACATGCTACAAACTCTGTGTTTTCTTTTGGCGGGATACACCAGTAGCTGTTGCGGTGAGGTCGAAGTTTGTTTTTTTTAAAGCCCTTCCGATCGTGTCCTTGCTTACAGGAACATCCAGTTCTACTCTGGCCTTTTCCTCCAGAAGGCGGAGAGTCCATCTGGAGTGTCCTTCCGGTGGCGGACCACAGGCGATTTCGATAAGTTTTGCTTCAGCATGGCCATCTAACTTTCGTTTGTATAGAAAATCATTTATAAGTGGCCTAAGTGATTGCGTATTTTCGGACATGGCAACCGTTGATTGACATTTTTCAAGGCGCTGTTGGTGGCAGTGTGCCTGCTGTTTCTGCTAAAATAGCCGTACACAAATTTTGGAAGATTAATGTTTGGACAGTGATATTTATTCCGCTGGCATTGGTTTACAATGTTATTATGGAGGGAATTCCAGCACCGTATCCTATGATAAATACAAATACGATCTATGCGTTTACTGTTTTCTGGCTTGTTTACTTTCTGATTGGCGGAGAAGTAATGAGCATTTGTAGAAAAAGAGAAAGGAAAATGGTGTTGGAATGATAAAAAATATGAGGCTTTCAATATTTATCACTCTCTTTAATCAGTGTTCTTTTTCAGGAAAAGACTTGAACTTACCGGGGGTTCCGATATGATCAACATGAAATACTTTAAATTTTTCCTCCAGTTTGAACTGAGCTGGAAAGTGTTAAAAGAGCTTCTGCGCTATGAAGGCAAAAGTACGGCAAATACAGGATCGCCCAGAGAAATATTAAAGGCTGCGTATTCTGTCTATGATTTTATTGACGAGGATATCTGGCTTGATATGCTGAGATCAGGAAATGACATGACTCATATATATGACGGTGAAGCGGCAAAACGTCTTGTTGGATACAATATGATACTTTTGGTGTTGGATACCATTGGAGAAAAAACCGGCTGTTCAAAGCCGGTTTTTGTCGCCCCACTCGCACATCCCGTCCAGAATGGGGATCAGTGATTTTCCCCTTTCTGTCAGACTGTACTCTACCTTGGGCGGAATCTGCGGATACTCCTCTCTGTGGACAAGCCGGTCCGCCTCCAGCTCTTTCAGCGAGGAACTCAGAGTTTTATAGGAGATCTCTCCGATATATTTTTTCATTTCGTTGAATCTGACTATACCGAATTCCATCAGTGTGTAGAGTATCGTCATCTTATATTTCCCGTTGATCAAAGATAATGTATAACTGAATCCCGTGGTGCTCAAAGTTTCATTGGATATACATTTTTTTCCCATTTTACACTCTCCTTCCGGTAAGTATTAAACCTTATTGTAAGTATCGCACTTTCATGTGCGTACTTGTTTTATGACGTATTCTTGCTATGATTGTAATATCAGCGGCGGGGAATGTCAATGCCGTGGGAAAATACTAAAAAGGAGATTGTAACCTATGAGTAAAAAAATCGTTGTAATTACAGGTAGCCCGAGAAAGAACGGAAACAGTTTCGCTATGACAGATGCTTTTATCAAAGCGGCGGAAGAGAAAGGACACACAGTGACAAGATTTGACGCGGCCATGATGAAGCTGGGCGGCTGCCATGCATGTGAGACCTGTTATAAGACAGGAAAAGCCTGTTCCTTCGATGATGACTTCAATACCATTGCCCCGGCCATTTTAGAGGCAGACGCGCTTGTATTTACAATGCCGGTCTACTGGTATTCCATCCCGTCACAGATCAAGGCAGTGATCGACCGTATCTATTCCCTTGTGGTAGGCGGCAAGGATATTGCCGGAAAAGAATGCGCGCTTATTGCATGCTGTGAGGAAGAAGATAAGACAGTTCTGGACGGAGTGCGGATTCCCATGGAACGCACGGCTGCATTAAATAAATGGAAAATGGTCGGCGAAGTGCTGATCCCCGGCATCCTGAATACAGGAGATATCGAAAAGACAGACGGGTGCGCTCAGGCAGCAGCGCTGGCTGATAAATTCTGAGACCGGAACCAGACGGGGCGGGTCTGAAGCGGACGCCCCGGAAGAGAGGAGGAGCAGTATGGGCAAGAAGATCGTAATCTTAAACGGCAGTCCCAGAAAAAAGGGAAATACATCAGCGCTTGTAAAATCCTTTACAGAAGGAGCCAGGAGCGAGGGTAATACGGTGACGGAGTTTTTCTTAAACGGCATGGATATCCACGGCTGCCGGGGATGTTTCGGCGGACACAGCAGCAGAGAATGTCCGTGCGTTCAGAAGGACGACATGGACCGGATCTATCCGGCGGTAAAGGAGTGTGACGTTGTTGTCCTCGCCACACCCCTGTATTATTGGAACATGAGCGGACAGATCAGGACAGCGTTTGACCGGCTGTTTGCGCTGGAAGAGGGGGACGGCAACCTCCTCAGAGGACACGGCAGAGCTTCCGCCCTCCTGATGGCTGCGGAGGGAAGCGGATTTGACGATGTCCTTCTGTACTATGACCATCTCATGGAGCATTTACGATGGGAGAATCTGGGGCACGTCCTCGCCGGAGGCAACGGAGATGAGGGAGATATTGAGGGAAAACCGGAGCTTCAGAAGGCATATGAGCTGGGAAGTTCGATCAAGTAGTTTTACAGATTTTTAAGGAGGATGTTCTATGCAGAATTATGAATATCTGGGAAAACCGCTGAAGATCGGAAACATGACGGTCAGGAACCGTTTCTGTATGGCGCCGATCGGCGGAGGACAGCATCATCTTCCGGGCGGCGGCCTGAAGGATGAGACGATACAGTATCTTGTCCGAAATTCAACGCCCGTGTGGATGTGATGATGGTGGAGGAAACTCCGGCTGTTGCCCGCGTGCTGGAAGAAGGATGGGGCGGCAGTATTGACTTTACAGATGTGCTGCTTCTTATGAAGATGAACGGCGAATGGAAATGCGTAGCAAAAGCATACAACCAGAATTCCAATACGATTAAATAAGAACGGGAAATCCCGGAAGAAAGGAAGTAATCACAATGGAAAAAATCAGTTTGGCTCAGGCTTCAAAATTAACCTCTCCGAACCCGGTAACAGTAGTATGCACACAGAAGCCGGACGGTACGACTAATCTTGCCACAGTGTCATGGTGGACTTATCTTTCGTATAATCCGAATATGATCGCCTACGCAATGGCAAAGACTTCTTACAGCGGTGAAATGGTGCGGGATAACAGGAAAGTCATCCTTACCGTTCCCGGCGCGGAGATTGCAGATGCCGTACTTGGCTGTGGCAGCACCACCGGACGCAATACAGATAAAGTTTCAAAATTCAATATAGAACTTGCGGAAGTGGAAGGCGGCTCCATCCGGATTCCCGCGCACAGCCGTCTGGCTGTTGTGTGCAGCCTGAAAGAATATCACGAGGTCGGAGACCACTACCTGTATATCTGCGATGTAGAGCAGGTCTATGGAGATGAAAGAGAAGAAGCTCTGTTCGCATGGAACGGATATTCACAGATCAGACCGGTAAAATAAAAACAGGCGGGATTGCTTTTTGCGGCGTCACCGAGAAGAGGATGCATTTCTGTTTGAGTGTCTACGTGATCTGCATCAGGAGAATGCCGAGACCGGGGATCGTGATCAGGGACAGGAGTGTGGACAGGAAGACGACTTCGGCGGCAAACGAGGAATCGCCGTCGTACTGCGCCGCCAGAATCGCAGTCGTTGCTGCCGCCGGCATACCGGCGAGAATGACCGAAATGTTCTGCACGAGCCCGTCAACACCTGTGATCATACAGCCTGCGAGTACGATCAGCGGAAAAATGATCAGCCGGACAGCGCAGAACCAGAGATTTTCCCTGCCCAGTATTTCCCGTCTGTCTGCACCCGCCAGAATATTCCCTATCACGATCATGGAAACGGCAGTTGTGCAGTCGCTGGCGTAGTTTACTGTCTTTTCAATCCCTGAGGGAAGACGGATCTGTGCCGTCATGAGGACCAGTCCGACGGCGACCGCGATGATGCAGGGATGAGTACAGATCTTTTTGATCACGTTTTTCCCTCTGGTCCCGGTGAAGCAGGATACGCCTGCGGACCACATGACGATCCTCTGCGGAATGAGGTAAACGGAAGCATAGAGAAGCCCCTGATTCCCGTATAATCCCTGAGCCAGCGGGTTGCCCATAAAGCCCGCGTTGGATACGATGGTTCCGTATCTGAGGACGGAGAGCTTTGCCCGGTCTCTTTTCGGGTAGAAAAAATGTCCTGCGATCGCGGCAAAAACCTGAATACAGGCAGATACGAGAAAGATGATCAGGCAGTCCCGCAGTATGGCGCCGTCAAACTCGATCAAAAAGGAAACAATGATATTGCAGGGGAGAATAAAGTTGATCAGCAGACCTGAGAGAGGTTTCCTTGCGTCTTTCGTCAGGATTCCCAGCTTTGTCAGCACATATCCCGCCAGCATCAGACAGAATATCGTGATCTGCAGATCCACCAGTGTGCTCATATCTGTCATGGGTCACACCTCATTCACGGGCCATGTGACCGGCTTGTGATACAGAACCTCCAGTATGCCCTGAGCACCTGTGTAGGAAAGAGTTTCCGAGGCTTCGTCTGTAAGTCCGGAGCAGTGGGGCGTGGCGAATACATTGTCCATGCGAAGCAGGGGGTTATCCATGCCGACGGGCTCCCCCTCGAAAACATCCAGTCCGGCTCCCGCGATTTCTCCCAGCCTTAAGGCTTCTGCCAGATCCTGTTCACAGACGATATTACCTCTGGATGTATTGATGAGATACGCGGTTTTCTTCATCCACTGAAATTCCTGCCGTCCGATACTATGGATCGTATCCGGACGGGCGGGAAGGTGGATGCTTACAAAATCGGACTCCCTGAATACTGACTCTCTGTCGTTTGTGATCTCGATTCCGGCTCCGTCCGGTCCGGGAGTCCGGGTCGGGTGATAGCCGATCACACGCATCCCGAATCCATGACCGGCTCTTTGCGCCACCAGTTTTCCGATATTGCCGCACCCGATCAGTCCCAGTGTCTTTCCCTTCAACTGATGAGTACCGTTCATCTGAAATCTTACATTATAATTCCCCTGATAGAATTCTGTCTGTGTGTGATGCATCCGCCGGGCGCAGCACAGGATATGAAGCATCGCCATATCCGCTACGGATTCAATATTCCCGAGAGGAGCATACACCACCCGGATTCCTTTTTTTGTGGCGTATGCCACATCAATATTGTCATAGCCTACCCCGTGCTTGGCGATAACTTTCAGATCAGGAGCAAGATCGATCATTTCTTTTGTCACGGGCTCATTCCGCACAAAGATGGCGCTGCAGACCTTCAGGTCTTCCACATAATCTTCAAGAGCAGGTCCTTTTGCGATCCTTACCTCGCAGTTGTGCTGCTCCAGGAGATTTTTCCCGGAGCAGTGCAGATCTTTTAGTAATAGTGCGCAGTATTTCATAATATTATCATTCCTTTTTATGTCCTGCCGGAGATAATCCGGAGATTTCAGTCCCAGTATCCGCAGATCGAGA
>CAZJRY010000107.1:5423-8496 GCA_964548625.1 uncultured Mediterraneibacter sp. | reverse complement strand
TCCTGCCGCTGGGCGTATAATACTCGGCGATCGTCACTTTCAGGCAGGTGCCGTCGCCCAGATCCATGAGCTGCTGAACTACGCCTTTGCCATACGTTGTCATGCCTACAATAGTGCCTGTACCGTAATCCTGTATCGCCCCGCTGAATATTTCCGAAGCGCTTGCGCTGTACTGGTTCACAAGGACAGCCAGCGGCTTCGTAAATTCGTGTTCCCCGTCGCAGGTAATCTCTTCGGTATTCCCGTATTTGTCTTTTGTCGACACGATCGTTCCTTCCGGCAGAAGGAGCTTCAGCATTTCCGTCACAGTCGTCAGACTGCCGCCCGGATTTCCTCTCAGGTCGATGACAAGTCCCTGCATGCCCTGAGACTCGAGATCGTCGAGCGCCTCCTCAAACTGGTCATATGTCACACTGTCAAACTCGCTCACTGCTATATAGCCGATCTGACCGTCTTTCATTTCACTGCCGACCGTCTGCACTTCGATAATATCGCGGGTAGCTGTCAGTTCGATCTCTTCCCCGTCTCTCAGCACATACAGGACCACATCTGTTCCCTGATCGCCTTTGATCCATGACACCACTGTTTCAAGATCCTGACCTGAAGTGGAATGGTTATCCACCTGATAGATGACGTCTCCCGGTTTCAGCCCTGCCTTATCAGCCGGTGAATCATCATATACATTGCTCACTGTGATCTCACCGCTGTCCAGATCCTGCGACATCGTCGCGCCGATCCCCGAAAACTCGCCGCTTGTGGACTCATAGAGGGCTTCTGTCTCTTCCTCGTCATAGTACACGGTATACGGATCCCCCAGCGCGTCCGCGTAACCGGAATAGATGCCGTCTACCAGCGCGTCCTCATCTATGTCGTCCTCATACAGATAATATTCTTCGATCAGACTGTTGATCAGATCCAGTTTTTCATTCACATCCGCCTCGGATACGGAACTTTCTGATGTATAGTCACCGTTCCCGGCAAATACTTTCCAGATTCCCGCCGCGCCGCATATGATAAACACTGTGACCAGAACGCCCGTCAATACTCCGATACCGAACCTTCCGTTTCCGACGCCGTCCTTTCCCCGGTTTTTCTCTTTTTCTCCGCCCGCCGATCCTGTTCTGTTTTCTGTTTCCGCAGGAATTTCTTTCCTGCCTTCACCGTTCCGATCTTCCATTTCTTTCATGCCTCCGATATTTTCAATGTATCACCGGAAAGAAAGGACAAAGCAGATCCCCCTTTTCCACTTTGTCCTCCCTCGTTCATTCATTGTATATTACATCAGTATATTGAGAAACTCATATTCCTTATGCGCCGTTTTTATACTTTCAGGTGCTTTCGCACGGTGAAGAAACTTCCCAGAAAACCGATTCCGATACCCATGACAAGACCGATCGGAAGCAGGATCTGATATACAGTGTTCACCGGAAGGAAATCAATAAGATTCTGCAGGATGCTGAATTTTGTCATGATATACTCGACCGCCCTGTCATACAGGAAATACAGCAATGCCAGCGGTATCGCGGCGCCGAATACACCGATGATCAGACCCTCGATAACAAACGGCGACCGCACCACGAAATCCTTGGCGCCGATATATTTCATGATCGCGATTTCTTCCTTTCGCACCGTTATACCCATCGTAACCGTATTACTGATCAGGAAGATCGACACGCCAAACAATATAATAATGATCGCGATAGATACGATCGCCACCAGCGTATTCACACTGGTAAGCGTATTGGCAACTACATCTGATTTGTTGACCGAACGAACGCCTTCCAAGCTCTCCGCGAACTCTACAAGTTCATTCTGTGTCTCGGAAAGGGAACGGCTTCTTGCCAGCAGGCTCTGGTCGTCATCGTCCGAAGTCTCCATATATACTTCATAGTTGTCGGAACTTGCCAGCGGATTATCGTCTTTGAACCCTTCCGCCAGCTCCGGATTATCGGCAAAGTATTCCTGCTGGAATTCCTCCCATGCCTCTTCGGCCGATACATATACTACCTCCGCAACCCCCTCATGATTCTCAAGCTGCTCCCCGATCTCTTCTTTCTGCTCATCTGTCGCGTCCTCTTCAAAGAAGACCGTGATCGCGACTCCCTCCTCGGCAGTTTTTATGATGTACTGAAAGTTTACAAGAAGCGAGAAAAATAACCCGAACAGGAAGATACAAGCTGACATCGTCGCAACGGACGCGAGTGAAAACATCCTGTTCCTCCAGATATTCTTAACACCCTGTTTTCCTACGTATCCAATTGTACTAATCCTCATCTATATACCCGCCTTTTTGTTCATCACTGACGATCACGCCCTGTTTCATCGTGATCACCCGTTCATTCATCTCGTTTACAATCTCCTGATTATGCGTAACAACAAGCACCGTTGTCCCGCGTTCGTTCGCCTCCTTCAAAATACTCATGATCTCCCATGAGTTCGTCGGATCCAGATTTCCGGTAGGCTCATCTGCCAGCAATATAGCAGGCTCATTCACAAGGGCTCTCGCAATGGCAACGCGCTGCTGCTCGCCGCCTGAAAGCTCTTTCGGAAAAGATTTGTATTTCTGAGCCAGCCCGACCAGAGAAAGCGCAGCCGGCACTTTTTTCTTGATGATCCTCGTCGGCGTCTCTGTCACGCGCAGCGCAAATGCGATATTTTCATAGATGTTTCTGTCTTTCAACAGGCGGAAGTCCTGAAAGACAACTCCGAGTCCTCTTCTGTACTTCGCGATCTTCCGGTGTTTCATCCTGTTCAGGTTATGCCCGTTCACGATAATCGTTCCCTCGGTCGGGTTCAGCTCCTTCATGATCAGTTTGATCAGAGTAGATTTTCCGGAGCCGCTGTCTCCTACGACAAAGACAAACTCGCCTCTTTCGATCTTTACGGAAATTCCGTTCAGGGCGGCATTCCCTTTGGAATACTCCTTTTTCACCTTTCTTAATTCAATCATATGTTCCTCCTAATTATTCATACCCCTGCCCGTATTTTATATGGATTCCGGTACACATGTCCCCGCGCCGTACTCTGCTCTTTTCCCTCCATGCAAGCTCGATTCCGGGCTTTGCCCTTCCTC
>CAZJRY010000107.1:0-5323 GCA_964548625.1 uncultured Mediterraneibacter sp. | reverse complement strand
CTCAGATCCATACCGGACTTCGTCCGTATGTCTCTGATCTGTGTTCTGCGCATGGCTTGTCAGGTATCAATACTCTAAAGACTCCATATAGTTCATGTATTTTACGACCATCAGCGCGATCTTGAATGTGATGGCATCCTCAAAAACGCGAAGATCCAGACCGGTGCTCTTCTGGAGCTTATCCAGTCTGTACACAAGAGTATTTCTGTGAATATACAGTTGCCTTGACGTTTCTGATACATTGAGACTGTTTTCAAAAAATTTGTTGATCGTCGTCAGTGTCTCTTCATCAAAATCGTCCGGCGATTTCCCCTCAAAAATTTCTTTGATGAACATCTTGCACAGCGGGATCGGCAGCTGATAGATCAGGCGTCCGATACCCAGTGTCGTAAATGCCACGATATCCTTCTCATCGAAAAAGATCTTTCCAACGTCAAGCGCCAGCTTCGCCTCTTTGTAAGATTTGGAAACCTCTTTGATATCGCCCACGATCGTCCCGTACGCAATACGGATCTGCTCTTCCCGCCCCTCGCCGAGGAGTGTATCCAGCATCTCTTTCGCCATTATTTCAAGTTCTTTGTTTCCGTCTTTTTCACCGAGTTCTTTTACCACGATGATATTCTTCTCGTCAACTGCGGTGATAAAATCTTTAGATTTTCCGCCGAGCAGACTTCTTACATTTTCGAGCGCGGCATTATCCCTTTCGTGCGATGTCTCAATAATAAAGATAACACGTTTTACTTCTGTGTCAATATGTAATTTTTTCGCGCGGTTATAAATATCGACCAGAAGCAGATTATCAAGCAGCAGATTTTTGATGAAATTATCTTTGTCAAACCGCTCTTTATATGCCACAAGCAGACTCTGGATCTGGAAAGCGGCAATCTTGCCGAGCATGTAAACATCCTCGTTGTCGCCGTCTGCAAGAAGGACATATTCAAGTCTCTGTTCATCAAAAATCTTGAAAAACTGGCACCCCTGGATAACCTGGCTGTCCGCGGGAGATTCCACGAACGAGAGCACCGCATCGCTGCGGTCCTGCATGTTTTCAAAAGTAGCCGCCAGCTCCTTGCCTTCTGTGTCGAGGACACAGAAATCAACTCTCGCAATTCCTTTCAGGCCATCGATCGTATTTTGTAGTATCTGATTCGAAATCATAGCTCCTCCTCCACTCTTCCAGAAAAAACATATACACTTTTCACAAATTTTCATCCAAAAAAATATTCAATTTCACATATCCACGTATTATATTAATGCAAAACATCAAAAAAATAAAGAGGAAATCCATATTTTTTATGCATTTCCTCAAATGTTTTACAAAAAGTTCATATTATTTTTCTTTCTGCTGCTTCTCGACCTGTCTGCGGAACATTGTTTTCCTGAAAAAGTGCCTGATCTGCTGAAAAACTTTCCTGTCATCATAACTTCTTGACAACATCAGCCCGCATCCGAACCAGAGCTTTGTATTGAGCAGCATCCTGTTTCTGCTGATAAACCCCTCCTGATAAGGTGAACTGAGAACCGACAGGACGCAGTCCGTCTCCGTTCCGTTAATGTCGTTCACCACTTCTTCTTCCCGGTTATCATCAGGATCGAGACAGGCATGGCCGGTCAGCCGTATTCCTCTGTTATATCTTCGGATCGCGGTTTCAGCCTGAATGATTTCCTCTTCTGTATTCGCGAGGAGGTACACTCTTTTCTGATTTTTCTGAAGGTATTTCATAAACATTTTCAGAAATATTCTGTTTTCTGTCTCTTTCAATTTTACTTTGTCATGGATCTCCGCTGCTTCCAGTATCTCGGACTCTCCGGGAAGTACCAGTTTAAATTCTTCCGCCTGAGTTATCCATGTTTCATCTTCCTGATTGTTCATCAGAGAATCCATGGTCATTATTTCTATTGTATCAACCGGGGCATTTTCCATGAACTGCATGGCCTGAAGCATCATCTCCTTCGCTGTCAGACAGTCCATCCGAATCCCGAGCACTTCTATCTTCTCTTCCATAGACGCATCACCTATTGTCTCCCCTGGTTGAACAATTTTATCAAATCTCCCTATATTTGTAAAGTTCTGCCGATTTTGTTTTATTGTTTTTTTATTGTTTCTCCCGTTTCTTTTTCGTCACCATTCCTCCGATACGCCCGGTTTCTTTTGATGTAAGAGACTTCCAGCCTTCCGACAATACTCTGTCAAGAAGCCCCAGCTCCTCTGCCACTTCATATTTCATTTTCTCCTCAGGCCCCAGATCAGCAAGGTCGATCTTCTTCTCTTTTCTCTTTGACACAATACCCCTTCTTTCTGTTTTTCATGAGTATTGCCGAAATTATGCCGGAGTATTCACGTTAAAAATACCAGGCATTTTTATACCCGGTACTTTATGACAGATAATTCACTCTGTTTTCCCTACATCATCGGGCTGTCCGGTATGATGATCGCAGCTATGATATACGCCAGTATCCCGCTGCCGGACAGACCGAACAGTACAAACAGCAACCGGATCAGCGTAGGATCAATATTAAAATACTCAGCGATCCCTCCGCACACCCCACACAGCATCCTGCTTTCTCTCGAACGATACAGTCTTTTTCCCTGCATGATCTGATCCCTCACTTTCTCTGATTTAACTGTGATTATTAATTTTCTTAACCCTTTTTATTCAAACATCTCGTTGATCTTCTGTATATAAGTTTTCCACTCCGACTTATACAGGCCAAGCTGCTCCATCCCTCTGGGTGTCACTTTGTAATATCTCCTGTTTCTGCCGTCAAACTGCCTGTCATACACTTCCAGGCACTCATCTTTCTGCAGGCGCCGCAGGACCGGATACAATGTCGATTCTGACACATCTATGACTCTGCGCACATCCTGGGTGATCTTGTAGCCGTATGTCCCATCTTCCTCCCGGGAGACAACGGCCAGTACGATTGCGTCCAGAAGCGCTGCACCTGTATGAAATACCATGCAACCACCCTTTCTGATCCACGGCTGATTTCTCCATCACGCCTCTGCTTTTCTCTCCAACCCATAATACTTTGTCGTTTTCTATATTATATTTTGTATAATATTAGTTGTCAATAAAATATTACTTAAGTTATGCTATAATCCTCCCAAAGGAGGATGCTTGCTATGAAACCAGATATCGAGGCACTGCGTAAAAAATACATAGAAAACCCACCGGAAGGAATGACATCCGAGGACATTCGCCATATGAGCGGGGATGACCTTCTGGATATGGATTACTTTTTAAATGAGGATGACCCGTTTGACGATGTTTTGGGAGAAGATGGCTTTTATATCTTCTGATTGACACACCGTCTTATTGCCATGCACAAGCACATGTTTTCAAAACATACGTTCAGCGAACGTGTGTTTTTCTTTATGCACCCAAAAATCGGAATTTCCTATTAAAAAACAAAGGATACTGACCGACCGGCGCGATAAAGCGCGGTCGTCCAGTATCCTTTTTTAATTTTCAAAAATCCATTCCACAGCTTTTTTTATCGCTTTGTTCCAGAAATCCCACTCATGATCTCCCTCAAAAACATCAAATACATGCTCTGTCCCGCACTCTTTCAGAAAATCCGACATCTCTTGATTCAGCGGGAGCAGGCCGTCATCTTTTCCACAGGCCATATAGATCCGGGGGATTTTCTTTTTCTCTTCCATCAGCTTTTTCACAATCAGTTTCAGGTTATATCTGTCACTGTGAACAGCTGCCCGAAGATCCGCTCCAAAACATCCCCTTCTGTATTCTGTACGCTCTGTAAAGTAAAAAGGATCTTTCACCGGCTCTGAAAAGCTTTCCTCATTCGGCCAGAAAGCGCCTGACAGAGATATGATACCACCGAATAGATCCGCATTGAGAAGTCCGTTCCTCATTGCGCCGTAGCCTCCCATGGACAAACCGCCGATATACGTGTCCTCTTTTACTGAGGAAAGCGGAAATGATCTTCTGGTAAAAGAAATAAGATCTTCGGTAATAAATTTCGCATAAAGATTTGTATCCCACTCATGATCCACATAAAACGAATTATCCCCTGACGGCATCACAACGGCAAGATCATGTTCCTCCGCATAGTTCAGGATCTGCGTTTTGTACAGCCAGTCAGTATAGTTATCTGTTACTCCATGCAGGAGATATAAGGTTTTATACGGTTTTCCCTCCTCCCGCTTCTTCATCCCCGGAAAATAAAATTTATCCGTGGGAAGGATTACATTGACCGGTACTCTCCGGTTTAAAGCATAGGAAAAATAATTCACTTCAAAAACAGCCATGTTTTACTCCTTTTTATTAACAAAATTTACCATTTCATCCAGCCATCCCTCAGCCGAAGTTCCTTTTGCAATGCCGCATCCGTGATCTCCTTCAGGATAAATATGAAGTTTGTACTCAACTTGATTTTTTTTAAGAGCATCGCCCATTATCTCGGAATGCCTGTATGGAATCAGGCCATCGTCCTCACAAGTCCAGATATATGTCCGCGGGAAATCTTCTGTCACTGTATTTTCAGCACTTAACCGGGCATTCCATTCTCTTTTTCCTCCGGTCAGATTATCTGCATAACCGCTCCCCGCCACATCCAAAAAAGTAATAAGAGGATAACCCAGACATAGATTATCAGGCATGCCGGAAATATCAGTATTATCTTCTGCCTTTTCCTCATTCTGCGACAATCTATGCGTCAGTTCCTGATTGATTTCGTTATAAAGTCCTGCTGAAGTTGCTGCCAGATGTCCTCCTGCTGAAAAGCCTGCTGCCAGCAGACGGTCCGGATCAATATTAAGCTCATCTGCATGGGAACGGATATATTTAACTGCCATCACAAAATCCATCTGTGGTTCAGGATAAGCAGCCGGCTTGACACGATATCGTAAAATAAAGGGTTTAAATCCCCGTTCCTCCATGGCATCAGCGATTTCTGTCCCTTCTCCAACCATAGACAGATCTTCATACCCTCCTCCCGGACAAATAAGCACAGGCGGCATTTTCTCCGAATCATTTTTTATATTTTTTATAAAAAGCTGTGCCTGAGGATTTTTATTTTCCCATAGCTGAACTATAGTATAAAGATTATTATTTTTGATCTGAAGCGTTGTATTTGCCGCATTTATCAGCATGTCGGACACATAAGGGGCTCCCCATGGCATCGTAATTTTCTGATGTACCTCATTGAGTGGCAGGCGGCGCATTTCCTCTGGAACCATTTCTATAAATCTATCCGGGAAAAATACCGGCAACATCTCCATAAGATCCGTATTCGAGATAATATCCTGTATGGAATTTAATTCTGAAAACATTAATATACCCTCCCTTTTACTTTT
>CAZJRY010000106.1:1754-8556 GCA_964548625.1 uncultured Mediterraneibacter sp. | reverse complement strand
GTCTCGCAGAACTGATCCACCGCTGTCATCCTTTCCACCCGATACCCTGCAATCTGCATCATCTCCAGATCTCTGGCAAGGCTTGTCATCTTACAGGAGATATATACGATCCTGTCCACGCCGTAGCTTAAGATCTTTGGCAGTGTTTTCGGATGTATTCCGTCTCTCGGCGGATCAAGCACGATGACATCCGGCTTTTCCTCCAGTTCGTCCAAGACTTGAAATACATCGCCTGCTATGAATTTACAGTTGGAAATACCATTCCTCGCGGCGTTTTCCTTTGCGGCCTTCACTGCTTCTTCGACAATCTCCACACCTACCACCTGCTTTGCCACCGGAGCCAGCACCTGACTGATGGTTCCCGTCCCGCTGAAAAGATCAAACACAGTCATGTCACGGATATCCCCGATATAGTCCCGTACTGTTTTATAGAGTACTTCCGCGCCCCGGGTATTGGGCTGGAAGAAGGAAAACGGAGTGATCTTGAAATCCAGACCAAGCAGTTTTTCATAGAAGTAATCCTGTCCCCAAAGGATGCGGGTTTCATCGCTTTTCACCACATCTGAAAGGGAATCGTTGAGGATATGCAGAATGCCCACGATCTTCCCGTCCGTTTTCAGGCCCAGCAGCGACTCGACCAGCGGCTGCAGATCATGTTCCTCCTGCGTGGTGGTCACAAGATTTACCAAAATCTCGCCCGTCGTATCGCCGCGCCTTAAAAGCAGGTGACGAAGATATCCTGTATGCTGCATTTTCCTGTAATAGCTCACATTTCTCTCCCGGAAATATTCCAGCACGCACACAAGGATCTTGTTCATATCCTCGTGGACAAGGCGGCAGTCTGAAGCCGTCAGTACGTCATATGTGCTGCCTTTCTTGTGGAGTCCCAGAGAAAGCGGCCCGTCTTTGTACTCGTCTCCAAAAGAGAATTCCATCTTATTGCGGTAGCCGAATTCTTTCGGACTTGCTTTCACGCCCTCGAAGATATATTTCCCTTTTACCGCTTCATCCATAAGCCGGCGGATCTGCCCTTCTTTCATCTTCATCTGCTCTTCATACGGCATGGTCTGATACATACACCCGCCGCAGGCCGGAAAAATGCCGCACACAGGCTCTCTCGTTTCAAGGGGAGACTTTTCCTGCACTTCCAGCAGACGCCCCTCCGCATTTCCACGCTTAAACTTGTTGATCACAAAGCGGACTTTCTGTCCGGGTATTCCATTTTTTACTGTCACATATTTTTCTTCTTCGGGTACATATACGATCCCTTTATTCGGGAAATCCACTCTCTCAATAATACCTTCGAATGTCTGTCCTTTTTTCATGCACTTCTCCATATCCGCAAAAAGAGGCAGGGTGCAATGTTCTGCATCCCGCCTTCCTGTATTTTTTCTGTTCTATTTCGCTGTCCGTTCTTATACCTGATCGTCCTCGCTGAAGTAATCGTCAAAGTCATCATCGAAATCATCTTCAAAATCTTCCAGATAGTCCGGCGTGAAGAAGCGATATACCGCATATGCGATAGCCGCGACCGCTGCAACTGCCCCGATGATAGCCAGTACCCAGATCACTGTATTTTTCTGTTTTTCCGCCTCATTCTTATGAAGAATCTCATTTAACTTTGATTCAGCAATAAGTTCTTCTACTCTGCTCATAATACACGTCCTTTCCCTGTCTTTGAGACAGTGCTTACTTTTTAATATTATAACACTAACATTTTCATATTACTACTAAATTTTCACTAATTTCGCAAACATTGCAAACATTTTCCTAACGCCCGCAGCATCGAACTCTACCGTCACTTCAAAGTCTCTTCCGCCCTCTTTGATATCAAGGACAGTTCCTTCTCCGAATTTCACATGGCGGACACGGTCCCCCACACCGTAGGCAAGGCTGTCGCTCTTTTGAGCCTTCAGCCGGCTTCCTTTTGTCAGAGCTGCGAATGGTTTCTTCGAGGCGTAAGCCTTTGTTCGGAAGCTGCCCGCGGATGCCGTTTTTCCGCCGGAAAACAGACTGCTTCCGGCCGTATTGCCGTCCGTTGCGTCATCCTCCGGAAAATATGTACGCTTCCTGCTGCCTGTATCGAGCAGTTCCGTCGGGATCTCACTGACAAAGCGGGAGATTCTGTTATACTGCGTCTCGCCCCGCACCATTCTTTTCCGCGCGCAGGTCAGTGTAAGCTGCTGCTCTGCCCTTGTGATTCCTACGTAGCAGAGCCTGCGCTCTTCCTCCAGTTCTTCCGGATCATCGCCGATGATCGTCATATAGCTGGGAAACAGTCCGTCCTCCATTCCCGCAAGATAGACATGGGGAAACTCCAGTCCTTTCGCGCTGTGCAGTGTCATGAGCACGACGTAATCCTGATCCTCTTCCATGCTGTCGATATCTGCCACAAGAGCTACTTCCTCAAGGAATCCGCTCAGTGTGGCTTTTTCATCCCGGTCTTCACAGTCTTCCTCATAAGCTGCCGCCTTGTTCAAAAGTTCCTCGATATTCTGCAGCCGGCTCTCTGCGTCTGTCTCATCATCCGCCTCAAGATTCCGGGCATACCCCGTCATATCCAGGATCTCATTTAACAGATCGGTCAGGCTCTCCCTTTCTGCCTGTCCTTTGAAATACTCGATCAACGCTGCGAAGGAGTCCAGTTTTGACGCGCTGCGGCCTACTCCGGGTATCATCTCCGGCGCCAGCAGCACTTCGTAGAAGCTGATTCCGCGCGCGTCAGCCGCCTCCTGAATACGGTTGATCGTCGTAAGGCCGATCCCTCTCTTCGGCACATTGATGATCCTGCGCACAGACAGGTCGTCCTGTCCATTGTCCACGGTCTTCAAATATGCCAGAATATCCTTGATCTCCCTGCGGGCATAGAAATTGATGCCGCCCACGATCTTATAAGGTATATTCATGGCAATAAATTTTTCTTCCAGGAGACGGGACTGTGCGTTTGTCCGGTAAAGGACCGCGTTGTCGTTATATGACGCGCCGCCCCGCACCTCTTTTTTGATATCCTCAGCAATGAATTCGGCCTCATCATACGCGGTGTCAAACTGTCTTAACCCGATCTTCTCTCCCTCGCCGTTGGCAGTCCAGAGTGTCTTGTCTTTTCTTCCTTTATTATGGCTGATCACGCCATTTGCCGCGTTCAGGATATTCCCTGTGGACCGGTAGTTCTGCTCCAGTTTGATCACTTTCGCATCCGGATATTCCTTCTCAAAGTCAAGAATATTCCGGATATTAGCCCCGCGGAACTTATAGATCGACTGGTCGTCGTCACCGACCACACAGAGATTTCTGTATTTTCCCGCCAGCAGGCTGACCAGTCTGAACTGTACGGTATTTGTATCCTGATATTCATCCACCATGATATAACGGAACCGCTCCTGGTAGTTTTCCCGTACATCCGGCTGTGTCTGGAGAAGCTGTACTGTCCTGACAAGCAGATCGTCAAAATCAAGCGCGTTGTTTGCCTTAAGCTGCGTCTCATATTCCCGGTACGCTTTCGCAATCTTAAGCTGCGCAAAATCTCCTCCTGCATTCAGCTCGAATTCTTCCGGAAGGATCATCTCATTCTTTGCCGATGAGATCACAGAGAGCAGCATCCTCTCTTTAAACTGCTTCGTATCAATACCGGCTTTTTTGCACACTGCTTTCATCAGTGTCTTCTGATCATCCGTATCATAGATCGTAAAGCGGTTGTCATATCCGAGTCTGTCGATAAATCTGCGCAGTATCCTCACACACATGGAGTGAAATGTGCTCACCCATATGCTCTCAGAACCGGAGCCAACCAGATCATCTACTCTCTGCCTCATTTCGCCCGCCGCTTTGTTGGTAAAGGTAATGGCAAGGATATTCCATGGATTCACGCCCAGTTCCCCGATCAGATAAGCGATGCGGTGGGTCAGGACTCTTGTCTTGCCCGAGCCTGCGCCCGCAAGGATCAGAAGAGGACCGTCCGTATGCCGGACTGCCTCCCTCTGAGGTTCATTCAATGTATCATATATGCTCATTTGATGCTCCTTATTCTATAATAGTCAGCTTTTGACCGTAATTATAATATAGCTAAAAGATTTCTGTCAACGCGGCTCAAGAAGTATTTTCCTCTTGTTATCTGGTTTTTAATACTATATAATAAAACTGTTGGGGTGATAATATGAAAATCGATACAAATGATATACTGAACAGTATCCTTGACAGTCTCGACCATATAGACTATATCAGACCGGAAGAGATTCCCGATATAGATTTGTATATGGATCAGGTCACTACATTTATGGACGACCATTTCGCTTCGACCAAACGTTACAGTGAGGACAAGATCCTGACAAAGACGATGATCAACAACTATACCAAGAATAATCTTCTTCCGCCGTCTGTCAGGAAAAAATATTCACGCAAACACATGCTCCTTCTGATCCTGATCTATTACTTTAAGAATATTCTTTCGATCAAGGATATCGAGACCGTGCTGGAGCCGCTGCGCGAGAAATACTTTTCCGGAGACAATCCGGTGCAGCTCTCTGACATCTACAGTGAAGTCTGTGAGATGGAGAAGTCACGCATTGAGCCCATGAAATCTTCGGTCAGGGAAGCATATGAGAAATCTCTGTCCGCATTTGACAATGTACCCGAGGGGCGGGAACAGGACGAACTCAGGCTCTTTGCGTTTATCTGCAGCCTGAGCTTTGACGTATATCTGAAAAAGATGATGATTGAAAAGATCATTGATGAGCTTGCCGCAAAAGAAAAAGAAGAATAAAAAACAGCCGGGATTACGTCTGTCCGTTACGGTTCCGTAATTCCCGGCTGTTTTTCATCTACCCTTCTTTTTCATCCGAATCAGCTTTTCCGATCCGCTCAAACACCATATCATATCCGTCGTTTCCATAATTGAGAGAACGGTTCACCCTGCTGATCGTAGCAGTCGATGCCCCGGTCTTCTCTGCGATTTCCAGATATGTCTTCTGCTCACGGAGCATTTTTGCGACTTCAAATCTCTGTGACAGCGAGAGAAGTTCGTTGATCGTACAGATATCTTCAAAAAATATATAACATTCTTCTTTATTTTTCAGGCTGAGTACGGCTTCAAAAAGGCTGTCAACGGCCTCTGTCCTTATTTTCTTACTCATATTACCCCTATCTCCTTTTCAGCCGGCAGAATTAAAATCTGTCTGAAACATTATCTCTGCGTCAGGATGAATGAATCAAGGGAACCGGCTTCAGATTGCTTTTATATTTTAGCACACTAAACTTTTAAAGTCCACCACTTTATTTCATAAATATATTACAGTGATTTAAAACAGTTCAGATACGGTTTCAGCTTCTCCAAATCGGTCGTTACGATAAGTTCCTCCGGGAAATTGCAGTAAGAAAAAATCTCTCTCACATTGCGAAAGTTGCCCGCATCCGCATCCACATGCGCATCACTTCCCGTTGTCACCGGCACCTCGTACTGCCTGCACAGATCCAGCATATTCATGATATTCTCCCGTGCGCCAACTCTGCTGCTTGCCGGACGCATGGAAGAGTTATTAACCTCCAGAAGCGTTCCTGTCTCCTTCGCTGTTTTTACAAGTATTTCATAATCAAACGGAAATCTTCCGTCATCCGGATGACCGATGATATTGACGTATGGTTTTTTCATCACTTCCACATAGGCCCTGATATTTTCCTCCGGAGTATGGTCAGTCCCGTAGCAAGGGGTGTGCATACTTGCCACCACAACGTCCATTTTCCGGCATGTCTCCTCCGGAAGATCTATTCCTCCCTCCGGGTCCATGATATTGACTTCCGCTCCCATCAGAAGCCGGATTCCATTGCACTCTCTCGGCACTACGTCAAGGTTCTGAAAATAGAAAAGGCCGCATGTCCCCGGCATTTCCGGAGCGTGCTCCGTAAGTGCGAGAGCCTGTAATCCCCTTGATCGTGCTGCAGCCGCCATCTCCCTGATCGTACTGTACGCATGACCGCTTGCCAGTGTATGCGAATGTGTGTCAGCTACAAATTTCATATTCTTTCACCTCATGTTTGTCCTGAAATCTAAAATAATTCCTGAATATTATAGCATATTTCTTCCAGAATACAATTTTTTCACCGGGAGATAATATAACCGGAAGGAGATGAAAAATTGAAAGATACTAAAAAAGAATCAAAGGAACTGATCAACGACTACGACTATCTTGCCAGCGCGGCGTCTGCCATGGATTTCACGGGACTGATCCCGTCTCTGCCGCAAAGCGACGCGGAAATCGAGTCCTACAACGATATCTGTCAGTTCCTTCCCCGGACGGAACATCAGCCGGATTCATCAAAATCTAATCGGAAATTAAAGAAATAATTCGACAAAACCGGTCATATATTGCAATTTTTCATTGTTCTCGCTCTCTCTTGATGTTATAATAAATTTGTTGTAAATTCTGTTCAACAAAAGAGAGGAGTATAAATCTATGAAGTGTCCAATATGTGGAAAAGAGCTCGAATTGCGGAACAAACAGATTGGCACCAATGAAAACGGTGATCCGATCTTTAATGAATATGCTATCTGCCGCGACTGTAAGAAACAGTGGAATCTTGATAAACAGCGCGCAAGGCGTGCCGCTGCAAAACAGGAGGCATCCTCGAAGAAGGCAGCGCCAAAACAGGCTGCTTCCGCCGGGAAAACAGTTCCGAAGAAGGAAACGCCTGCTAAAAAGGCAGCCGGAGAGCAGGAAGCTCCTGTCAGGAAGGCAGCTCCGAAAAGGGAGACGTCCGTTAAAAAGGCAGCCGGAGAACAGGAAGCTCCCGTCAGGAAGACAGCTCCGAA
>CAZJRY010000106.1:0-1654 GCA_964548625.1 uncultured Mediterraneibacter sp. | reverse complement strand
CCGTTAAAAAGGCAGCCGGAGAACAGGAAGCTCCCGTCAGGAAGACAGCTCCGAAGAGGGAAGCTCCTGCCGGAAGGACGTCCGCCCATGAAGATAAACCGGTAAAGAAACCGGCGCCGAAGCGACGCCCGAGACCCGATGCAGAGACAGAGATTTCTGCAGAACCGACCGGGAAACCGGTAAGAAAAAGACGCTCTGAAGATTCCGAGCCGGAAGCCGAAAAGCGTTACAGCAACATTCCTCCGGAAAAAGTCCGTTCAAAGCATGAAAAAACAGCACGTAAGAGCTACAAGGAAATGTTGGAAACCGATACGGCCGATAAGAAAACTGTTAATAGGAAGAAAAAGAAACAGTTGGAAGATGAGACCGGGGAGATCAGAAGAAATACGCGGAATAAGAAATATGAGGAAGAACCTGACGAGTACGACGATGACGAATACTATGACGATGAGCCAAGATTCCGTCCGATGCGTATCATCCTCGGTATTATCTCCCTGGCAGGCTTTGCCTTTTTGATCTACAGGGGATTTGTAACCGGTCTGGCTGATACGGCAGAAGGCGGTATCGTATCTTCCGGCATGACATTTGTGCTGCTTGCTCTCTGCATGCTCGTAGCTGCCCTGCTCTACTTTATCATGCAGAAGAAGAATACGGTCTTCGCATTCCTTCTCCCGATGATATTTTATCTGGGTGGCGCCGTATTCGCATTTATCCAGCGGGGCGATGACCTGCAGCTTCTTATCGCCGCGATAGCGGGCGCCGTACTGGCTGTGATCTCTCTCATCCTTGCCGTCACCTCGCGCGGCGGTTATGATGACGATGATTACGATGACGCGTTTGAAGATGATTATGCGGACGATGATTACGACGACTGATCATAATAACTGAATATGACTCACAGGGATGCCGTAAATCTATGCGGCATCTTTTTTATGTTATAGGCCCGAAGGACAGCTGTGACACTTAATTGCACTTTTTCGGTTAATTCCACATATATTATAAGGAATTTATTAAATACAGATCACGGAGGAATTATGAAAAAACGAATTTTGGCCGGTCTGACCGCTGCCATTTTCTGTATCTCACTGTTTGTCGGCTGCTCACAACAAACTTCGACAGACTCTTCCGCCGCAGGAGATGACGCCGAAGAGACCTCGGAAGAATCGGAACTGACCCAGATAACATTAAATGAAGTGGCTCATTCTATCTTCTATGCTCCTATGTATGTGGCGATTGAAGAGGGTTATTTTGAAGAGGAAGGGATCGATCTGGATCTCGTCTGCGGATTCGGGGCAGATAAGACAATGACTGCTGTCATCGCAGGTGAAGCCGATATCGGATTCATGGGTTCCGAAGCGTCCATCTACACATATGCGGAAGGCGCCACGGACTACGTAGTCAATTTCGCCCAGCTCACTCAGCGTGCCGGCAACTTTCTTGTGGCACGTGAGGAAATGTCTGATTTTACATGGGATGACCTGAAAGACCATCTCGTGCTCGGCGGACGCAAAGGCGGTATGCCGGAAATGGTATTTGAATATATTCTGAAAGAGAACGGCATTGATCCGGAAACAGATCTCGAGATCAATCAGAATATCGATTTCGGATCTACTGCCGCCGCATTCGCGGAAGGACAGGGTGATTTCACTGTTGA
>CAZJRY010000105.1:0-8567 GCA_964548625.1 uncultured Mediterraneibacter sp. | reverse complement strand
CGGAAGCCATGAGGCTGGCCTCCCTTAAGATAACTCCACGGGCAATGTTGAGCCGGGGAGTCTCAGTCATCAGGGGACAGACGCTGATCATCAATCTGCCGGGCAGCCCGAAAGCAGTGAAAGAGAATCTTGAAGCCGTGCTGCCGTCCTTGGATCATGGGCTGGCGATCCTTACCGGACGCGACGGGGAGTGCGCGCGATGAGAGACCGGTTCGGCAGATCGATCGGGTACATGCGGGTCTCTGTGACAGACCGGTGCAATCTCCGCTGTGTTTACTGCATGCCGGCGGAGGGTGTGCCCTGCGTCAGCCACAGCGATATTCTCAGCTATGATGAAATAACAAGGATATGCAGGATCGCGGCCACGCTTGGGATCAGCAGGATCAAACTTACCGGAGGAGAGCCGCTTGTACGGCGGGGGATTCCGGATCTGCTCGGGATGATCAGGTCTGTCACCGGTATTGAACAGGTTACTCTGACAACGAATGGTATATTATTAAAGGGTAAAATAAACGAATTAGTTTCTAAAGGATTGAATTCAGTTAATATCAGCATCGATACATTAGATCCGGTCCGATATTCGGATATTACAAGAGGAGGGAATCTCAAGGATGCTCTCGCCGGTCTGGAAGCGGCGCTTTCCTTTCCTTTTCTGACGGTCAGGATCAACTGTGTACCGATGCGGGATATGCCGGAAGATGATTATATCAGTCTGGCTCGTCTGGCACAGGATAAGAAGCTGGACGTCCGGTTTATTGAAATGATGCCGGTCGGTCTTGGGAAAAAGTTCGAGAGCGTGAGCGGAGATAAGGTATATAGTATATTAAAAAATGAATTTGGCGAAGCAAAAAAGTGTACCGGCGGATTCGGAAACGGCCCGGCAGTCTATATGCATTTTCCGGGATTTAAAGGGAAGATCGGGTTTATCGACGCCGTTTCTCATCAGTTCTGTGATAAGTGCAACCGGGTGAGGCTGACGTCGGAAGGACACCTGAAGCCGTGTCTTCAGTACGGAACAGGAGCGGACCTGAGAAAACTGCTGAGGGGCGGGGCTGATGACGCGGCCATCCGCCGTAAGATGCACAGGACTATTTATGAGAAACCGGCCTGCCACCATTTCGCGGACGGCATTTCCTGCGATGAGTCAAACAGTGGGAATGCAGAAGACAGCGCTGCCGGAAAGAAATATAACGGACAGATACTCGAGACAAGGGATATGTCTCAGATCGGAGGATAGATATCAGAATGGGAACAGTGATCGCGGTCTGCACAAGTCCTGCGAAAGGAACACAGAAAACGAATGTAAACAAAGCTTTATTTATAGAAGATTACGGCATTCAGGGAGACGCTCATGCAGGAAAGTGGCATCGTCAGGTCAGTCTTCTTTCTTATGATAAAATAGAAGAGTTCCGCGCCAGAGGAGCAGATGTGGAAAACGGCGCTTTCGGGGAAAATCTTGTAGTGAAAGGAATCGACTTCCGCGCCCTGCCTGTGGGGACGAGACTCTTCTGCGGGGACGTCGTGCTGGAGATAACTCAGATCGGAAAAGAGTGTCATCACGGCTGCCGGATATTTCAGAAAATGGGAGAGTGTATTATGCCAAGAGAAGGCGTGTTCGCAAAGGTGATACGGGGAGGCGTCATATGTACAGGGGGTGAGATGCGGGTAGCGGAATATGAATAGACGGACAATATTTTGTATTCTTTTAATAGCGGCAGTCCTGTCGGCGGGCTGCTCGGCTCAGACGGAAGAGACTTCGGGCGGCGGAGAAGACATCCATATGACAGAGGACGGCGGATACTATACATTTCTGGATGTGGAGGGCAACAGTTATGAAGCCGCGCTTCTGACGGATGTGCCGGAGTGTACTTATGATTTTGATAATCTTGAAACGGATGAAACGACAGGATATAAGAGCTTTGATGATGAAGAAAACGGCGTGACGGCGCGGCTCGGGATCGATGTCTCCGAATTTCAGGGGGAAGAGATCGACTGGGAACAGGTGAAAGACAGCGGCGTTGAATTTGTTATCATCCGTCTGGGATACCGCGCCTACGGGGAAAGCGGTGAGCTTGTCCTTGACGCCATGTACGAACAGAATATTCAGGGGGCATCGGAAGCTGGGCTTGACGTCGGGGTATATTTTTTTTCTCAGGCTGTCAGTGCGGCCGAAGCTGTCGGGGAGGCGGAGTTTGTACTGGAACATCTGTCGCCCTATGAGATAACCGGGCCGGTTGTCTATGATACGGAGGAGATCAAGTGGGATACGGCCCGCACGGATGACAACACAAGGCAGGAATTTACCAATTACTGCAAAGTGTTCTGCGATACCGTGGAACAGGCCGGATATGCTCCGATGATCTATTCCAATATGAAGTGGATGGCATTTACTCTTGATATGTCCGAGCTTTCGGAGTATGATTTCTGGTATGCGGATTACTATGAGATCCCCCAGTGCCCGTACGATTATAAAATATGGCAGTACAGCGAGGACGGCATTGTGCCGGGGATCAACACGAATGTAGACATGAACCTCTGGTTTGAAAAAAAGAGTGGGACAGAAGAGGAGAATGAATGATGAAATGGAATAAATTCCGGTTGAAGACAACGACAGAAGCAGAAGACATCGTCAGCAGCATGCTTATGGATCTCGGCATTCAGGGCGTGGAGATCGAGGATAAAGTTCCCCTGACACAGTCGGACAAGGAGCGGATGTTTGTTGACATCCTGCCGGAGACCGGGAAAGATGACGGTGTAGCATATTTGAATTTTTATCTGGAGCCCGAAGAGGACAAAGAGGAGATCCTGTCCGGGATCAGACAGGAACTGCGGGAAATGTCCTCTTACTTAAATGTAGGGGAATGCCTGATCGAAGAGTCTGAGACTGAGGATGTGGACTGGGTCAATAACTGGAAGCAGTATTTCCATCAGTTTTATGTGGATGACATTCTCATCATTCCCTCATGGGAGGAGGTAAAGCCGGAAGACCGTGACAAGATGGTGATCCATATCGATCCGGGAACCGCGTTCGGTACGGGAATGCACGAAACAACCCAGCTCTGCATCCGTCAGATACGGAAATATGTGACAGAGGGGACGAGGATCCTGGATGTGGGCTGCGGGAGCGGTATCCTCGGCATGCTGGCTCTGAAGTTCGGAGCGGCTTATTCTGTGGGAACGGATCTCGATCCCTGCGCGATCGAAGCCACATATGAGAACATGGAAGTCAACGGGATCTCAAAAGACCGTTATGAAGTAATGATCGGGAACATCATCGATGACAAAGAAGTACAGGATAAAGTGGGATATGGATGTTATGACATTGTTGTGGCAAATATCCTTGCGGACGTTCTGGTACAGCTCACACCGGTTATCGTAAACCGGTTGAAATCGGGCGGTATCTATATTACAAGCGGCATCATTGACAATAAAGAACAGACAGTAGCCGATGCGGTAAAGGCAGCCGGACTCGAGGTACTTGAAGTGACGTATCAGGGAGAATGGGTCTGTGTGACAGCGCGTAAAAACTGACAGGAGCGAAAAGAGAGTATGCAGCAGTTTTTTGCAGATCCCTCATGGTTCAGGGACGGGAAGATCATATTGGAAGGCTCTGATGTAAACCATATCAAAAATGTACTCCGGATGAAACCCGGGGAGGATGTGCAGGTCGGCGACGGAAACGGAAAGGCATATCTCTGCCGTGTGGATGGCTACGAAGAGGGAAAAGCAGTCCTGAATATATTTGAAGAAATGGATTCGGATACGGAACTCCCCTCAAAGATTTATTTATTTCAGGGGCTTCCCAAGGGCGATAAGATGGACTGGATCGTACAGAAAGCGGTCGAGCTGGGCGTATATGCCGTCGTCCCGTTTTCAGCGAAACGCTCTGTTGTAAAGCTGGATGAAAAGAAAGCGAAAAAGAGACAGGAACGCTGGCAGGCGATCGCTAAGGGAGCGGCAGAGCAGTCCGGGCGAGGTCTGATACCGGAGGTGCGGCAGGTATCCACTTTCTCCGGAGCGCTCGATGCAGCCGCTGAACTGGATGCGGCGCTGCTCCCTTACGAGCTTGAAAAGGGGATGGAGAAGACTGCGCGGATCATCGGGAACATCGCGCCCGGACAGTCCGTCGGAGTTTTCATCGGTCCTGAAGGCGGTTTCGAAGAAACAGAAGTAGAACAGGCGAAAGAGTGCGGAGTACAGCCGATCACTCTGGGAAAACGTATTTTAAGGACGGAGACGGCGGGATTGACAATGCTCTCGATCCTCATGTATCATCTTGAAAGCGGAAATCATAATCTATAAGTAAGGAAAAGTGTAAAGGAAGAGAACTATGGAAGTCTATCTGGACAATTCCGCTACGACTATGTGTTATCCGGAAGTAGGGGAATTAGTATATAAAGTGATGTGCCGGGACTATGGGAACCCGTCCTCCATGCACAGAAAAGGCGTGCAGGCAGAACATTATATCCGGGATACGAAAGAGACGATCGCAAAACTGCTGAAAGTAAATGCGAAAGAGATTTTTTTCACATCGGGAGGCACAGAGAGCGATAATCTTGCGCTGATCGGATGCGCCAGAGCAAACAGGAGAAACGGAAATCATCTGATCACTTCCTCCATCGAGCACCCGGCGATCCTGAATACAATGCGCTATCTTGAAGAAGAGGAAGGATTCCGTGTGACGTATCTTCCGGTGGATTCGAAAGGCAGGATCAAACTTGACGCTTTAAAGGAGGCGCTTTGTCCTGAGACCATCCTTGTATCCGTTATGTATGTGAATAATGAGGTGGGAACGGTACAGCCGGTGCAGGAGGCAGCCCGGCTTGTCAAACAGTATAAGCCGTCTATCCTGTTTCATACGGATGCTGTGCAGGGATACGGAAAATATCGTATCTACCCTAAAAGGATGGGAATCGACCTTCTGACAGCGAGCGGTCACAAGATTCACGGTCCGAAGGGGATCGGGTTCCTCTATATTGACAACAGAGTGAAGATCAGGCCCGTTATGTTCGGGGGAGAACAGCAGAAGAATATCCGTTCCGGTACCGAGAACGTACCGGGGATCGCGGGACTGGGGCTGGCCTCAAAGATGATCTATCAGGATCTGGAGATGAAGACAGCTCTTATGAGAGAGCTTAAAACGCGCTTTATCGAAGGCGTTTCAAAGATCGGGAATACTACAATACACGGATTTACGGATGAGGGAAGCGCGCCTCATATTATCAGTGTGGGCGTGGCGGGCGTGCGGAGCGAAGTGCTTTTGCACACACTGGAGGATAAAGGGATCTATGTGTCGTCCGGGTCGGCGTGCTCCTCAAATCATCGTTCTGTCAGCGGTGTGCTCAAAGGGATCGGAGCGGCCGGAGAGTATCTGGACGCGACGCTCAGGTTCAGTATGTCGGAATTTACGACAGAAGAAGAAATTGACTATACGCTGGAAACACTATATAATTGTATACCGATGCTTAGGAGATATACGCGGTACTGATGAGGAAACTACAGACAGGATCCGCGTGAACAAAGGAGAGGAACATGAGATTTCATTCATTTTTGATCAAGTACGGTGAGATCGGGATTAAAGGAAAGAACCGGTACATGTTCGAGGACGCTCTTGTGCGTCAGATCAGATATGCGTTAAAAGATGTGGACGGAGAGTTTGCCGTGCATAAATGTCACGGAAGAGTATACGTGGACTGTGAAGGGGAATACGATTACGAGGAGACGATAGAAAGCCTCAAGAAAGTATTCGGACTTGTGGGCATCTGTCCGGTTGTCAGAAAGCCGGTCAGAGAGATCGGAGAACTGAAGAAAGATATTGTTGCCTATGTAGGGGAGATGTATCCGGAGGGAAACAGGACTTTCAAAGTCGAGGCAAGACGCGCAAACAAGCGTTATCCTATGAATTCTATGGAGATCAACTGCGAACTGGGCGAAGCGGTCCTTGACGCATATCCGGAGATGAAAGTGGACGTCCATCATCCGGATGTGAAGCTCAATGTAGAGATCCGGGAGGAAGTCTACATCTATTCGGAGATCATTCCCGGTCCGGGCGGCATGCCCGTGGGAACGAACGGGAGCGCCATGCTGCTGTTGTCCGGCGGTATTGACAGCCCTGTAGCAGGGTATATGATCGCAAAGAGAGGCGTGGAGATCGAGGCGGTCTATTTCCACGCGCCGCCGTATACAAGCGAGCGCGCAAAGGAAAAAGTAGTTGACCTTGCGAAACTGGTATCAGCCTATGCCGGTCCTGTCAGGCTTCACATTGTCAATTTTACGGATATCCAGCTCTATATCTATGAGAAATGCCCGCATGACGAACTTACGATCATCATGCGCAGATATATGATGAGGATTGCCGAACACTTCGCGAAAAAGGACGGATGTCTGGGGCTGATCACAGGAGAGAGCATCGGACAGGTGGCAAGCCAGACCATGCAGAGCCTTGCGGCGACAAACGCAGTATGCACACTGCCGGTATACCGCCCGCTGATCGGATTTGACAAGAAGGAGATCGTGGAGATATCGGAAAAGATCGATACCTATGAGACATCCATCCTCCCCTATGAGGACTGCTGTACGATCTTTGTGGCAAAACATCCGGTGACAAAGCCGAATGTAGAGCGGATCGAAAAATCCGAACTGAATCTGACAGGGAAGATCGATGAGCTGATGCAGACTGCAATCGATACAACAGAAATTATCACAGTCGCATATGGCGAATAAAAACCGTATAAAATGAAGCGCGCGGATACGGATCGGATCCGCTGCCGCGCGCCGGGGCAAAGAAAAAAGCCGCCTCATTAAGAGACAACTTTTATGTGCTGTTATTTATTTGATGATGTAAGCGTCCAGAGCCGCAAGAATGTCGTCTACATTGCTGTCAGCGTGGATGTTGAGGTCGATCGGCTTAGAAAGATCCAGGCTGAAGATTCCCATGATTGATTTGGCATCTATAACATATCTTCCGGATACTAAATCAAAGTCATTATCATACTTTGTGATCTCGTTTACAAAAGATTTTACTTTGTCGATTGAATTTAATGAAATCTGTACGGTTTTCATTTTAAATAATCCCTCCTTGAATCATACAATAAAGTAAGGCTTGACACCTTACGTATATTCTACGGGATGCACCGGAAAAAGTCAAGAAACAAGAGGAAAAAAGAGGTAAAATTGTTATGAAAAAAGCAGCGCTGCACAACCTGGGATGCAAAGTAAACGCATATGAGACAGAAGCAATGCAGGAGATGCTTGAGAATGCCGGATATGAGATCGTTCCTTTCAAAGAAGGGGCGGATATCTATATTATAAACACCTGTACCGTGACCAATATCGCGGACCGCAAGTCCCGCCAGATGCTGCACCGGGCCAGAAAGATGAATCCGGATGCCATCGTACTGGCGGCGGGATGTTATGTGCAGGCACAGGACGGGAAAGAGATCGATCCGTGCGTTGACATCGTACTTGGAAATAATCATAAAAAGGACCTGATAAAGATACTGGAAGAATACGGCTCAAGAAAGAATCCATGCCCGGCAGGAGCGGGGCAGCCGGAGAGAAAGCACTGTGCCGTGGCTGAGATTGAAGATATCGATCAGACACATGAGTATGAATCTCTGCGTCTGACAAAGCCCGGAGACCATACACGCGCATATATCAAGGTCCAGGACGGGTGTAACCAGTTCTGTGCATACTGCATCATCCCTTTCGCGAGAGGCCGTGTCCGGAGCAGAATGCCGGAAGATGTGATAAACGAGGTGAAAAACCTTGCTGCAAACGGATATCAGGAGGTTGTGCTGACGGGGATCCATCTGAGCTCTTACGGGATTGATTTTGACGGCAGCCGGCACCTTCTGGAGCTGATCCGTGCGGTACACGAAGTGGACGGGATCAGGCGGATACGTCTCGGCTCGCTGGAGCCGGGGATCATCACAGAAGAGTTCGCCGGCGCCTTAAGCAAACTGCCGAAAGTATGCCCTCATTTTCATCTTTCCCTGCAAAGCGGGTGCGACGCGACTCTGAAGCGGATGAACCGGAAATATACAAGCGCCGAATATTATGAAAAGTGCCGTATCCTTCGAAAATATTTCGATAACCCGGCATTGACGACAGATGTGATCGTCGGCTTTCCGGGCGAGACGGAAGAAGAATTCAGGGAATCTCTTACATTTGTTGATAAAGTGGATTTTTACGAGACCCATATCTTTAAGTTCTCAAAGCGGGAAGGCACAAAGGCGGCGCAGATGGAGGATCAGGTTGATGAGCAGGTAAAAACGGAAAGAAGCGCTGCCATGATAGAACTGGGCCGTAAGAAAAAGGAAGCGTATGAACGAAGTTTTATCGGGAAGACGGTGGAAGTCCTTATAGAAGAAGATGCGGGGAACGCTGAAAAGAACGTTCAGACAGGGCATACGAAAGAGTATATAAAAGTTGCGTTGGAATCAGAAAAAAATCTTAAAAATACTATAGTAAAAGTGCAAATTGAAAACGATTTACAAATTATACGTTGAATTTTGGGAGGGATTATATTAGAATTGTAAACAGGGGTTCTGCGTAATTGAAGCATA
>CAZJRY010000104.1:5498-8716 GCA_964548625.1 uncultured Mediterraneibacter sp. | reverse complement strand
ACCTGACGGGACAGAAGGATGTGCTCCTTTGTCTGAGCCATAACACCGTCAGTAGCAGCAACTACGAGGATAGCGCCGTCCATCTGAGCAGCACCTGTGATCATGTTCTTAACGTAGTCAGCATGTCCCGGGCAGTCAACGTGTGCATAGTGACGTTTCTCTGTCTCATACTCAACGTGAGCTGTAGAGATCGTGATTCCACGCTCTCTCTCTTCCGGAGCCTTATCGATGTTGTCGAAAGCAACCTCTGCGTTACCTGTTACTCTGTGAGAAAGTACTTTGGTAATAGCAGCCGTAAGAGTTGTTTTACCGTGGTCAACGTGGCCGATAGTACCGATATTACAATGCGGTTTTGTTCTTTCAAATTTAGCTTTTGCCATTTTGAATATCCTCCTTAAATCTGCACCCGCTTTTACGGGCATATTTCTGTTTTCGATTTTACCCGGCTAAGACTGATTATATTTCAAACTTAGCCGTTTTTCAAGCCTTTTTCTAACATTTAGGCATTTTTATTGGACAGTACTTTTTCCTGTACAGACTTCGGTACCTGCTCGTATTTCTCGAAGAACATTGAGTAGTTGCCGCGTCCCTGTGTTCTGGAACGGAGATCTGTGGAGTATCCGAACATTTCCGACAGCGGGACGAACGCGCGTACGATCTTTCCGCCGCCCAGGTCATCCATACCCTCGATACGTCCGCGGCGTGAGTTCAGGTCTCCGATGATATCTCCCATATATTCTTCCGGCATCGTTACCTCAACCTTCATGATAGGCTCAAGCAGTACCGGTGCTCCCTGTTTCATAGCGTCCTTAAATGCAAGGGAACCTGCGATATGGAACGCCATCTCGGAAGAGTCGACCTCATGGTAGGATCCGTCGTAGCAGTTTGCGTGAACGCCTACTACCGGGAATCCGCCGAGGATACCTGACTTCATAGCATCCTGGATACCTGCGTCTACAGCCGGGATGTATTCTTTCGGAATTGATCCGCCGACAACAGTTGTCTCAAAGGAGTATGTCTCCTCGCCGTTGGCATCCATTGGCTCAAATTTAACTTTACAGTGTCCGTACTGACCACGTCCTCCGGACTGTTTCGCATATTTACTGTCAATATCCGAAGCTTTGGTAATAGTCTCTCTGTAAGCGACCTGAGGCGCGCCCACATTAGCCTCTACCTTAAACTCCCGGAGAAGACGGTCCACGATGATCTCCAGATGAAGCTCGCCCATTCCGGCAATGATCGTCTGTCCGGTCTCAGAATCTGTATGAGCGCGGAATGTCGGGTCTTCCTCTGCAAGTTTCGCGAGAGATTCTCCGAGTTTGCCCTGAGACGCCTTTGTCTTCGGCTCGATCGCGAGCTCGATAACCGGATCCGGGAATTCCATGGACTCAAGGATTACCGGATGCTGATCATCACAGATCGTGTCGCCTGTTGTTGAAATCTTGAATCCGATCGCGGCGGCGATATCTCCGGAGTATACCTTATCCAGCTCCGCACGGTGATTTGCGTGCATCTGAAGGATACGTCCGACACGCTCTTTCTTATTCTTTGTCGCATTCAGCACATAGGAACCGGAGTTCATTGTACCGGAGTAAACCCTGAAATAAGCAAGCTTTCCTACGAACGGGTCTGTCATGATCTTGAATACAAGAGCGGAGAACGGTTCATCATCAGAAGAATGTCTCTCCACCTCGTTGCCGTCCTCGTCAACACCCTTGATAGCCGGGATGTCTGTCGGAGCAGGCATGAACTCAAGAACCGCGTCCAGAAGTTTCTGGACACCTTTGTTTCTGTATGCGGAACCGCAGCATACCGGAACCGCTGTACATTCACATGTAGCTTTTCTCAGCGCCGCTTTCATAGCTTCTACAGAAGGCTCATTGCCCTCAAGATACTCCATCATCAGGTCGTCGTCCAGATCGCAGATCTTTTCAACGAGTTCTGTATGATACAGCTCGGCCTCATCCTTCATCTCTTCCGGAATATCTACAACGGAGATATCATCCCCTTTTTCATCATTGTAGATATAGGCCTGCATCTCGAACAGGTCGATGATTCCCTTGAATTCGTCTTCTTTTCCGATCGGTAGCTGAAGACAGATTGCATTTTTGCCAAGTCTTGTCCTGATCTGATCTACTGCATTGTAGAAATCAGCTCCAAGAATGTCCATCTTGTTGATGAATGCCATTCTCGGTACATTATATGTGTCTGCCTGACGCCATACATTTTCCGACTGAGGCTCAACACCGCCCTTTGCACAGAAAACGCCTACGGCACCATCCAGTACACGAAGTGAACGCTCAACCTCTACGGTAAAGTCAACGTGTCCCGGAGTATCGATAATATTGATACGATGCTCCAGCGCACCCGGCTTCGGTTTCGTTTTCTCTTCCAGAGTCCAGTGACATGTCGTAGCGGCTGAAGTGATCGTGATACCTCTTTCCTGCTCCTGCTCCATCCAGTCCATGGTAGCAGTACCTTCGTGAGTATCACCGATCTTGTAGTTAACACCGGTATAGTAGAGAATACGCTCTGTGAGCGTCGTCTTACCCGCATCGATATGCGCCATGATACCGATATTTCTGGTTCTCTCTAATGGATATTCTCTTCCAGCCAAGGTTTTTTCCTCCTAAGATAATTAGAAACGATAGTGTGCAAACGCCTTGTTGGCTTCTGCCATCTTGTGCATATCTTCTTTTCTCTTCACAGCTCCGCCCGTATTGTTCGCTGCGTCGAGAATCTCGTTTGCCAGCCTCTCTTCCATTGTCTTCTCGCCTCTCTGACGGGAATACATTGTCAGCCAGCGAAGAGCGAGCGCCTGCCTTCTGTCGGCTCTGACTTCGATCGGTACCTGGTATGTCGCACCGCCGATACGTCTTGCCTTGACTTCCAGAACCGGCATCATGTTGTTCATAGCTTCCTCGAACACTTCGATCGCCGGCTTTCCTGCCTTGGCCTCAACTCTCTCAAACGCTCCGTATACAATCTTCTGCGCTACACCTTTCTTACCGTCCAGCATGATGTTGTTGATAAGTTTGGTGACAACTTTATTGTTGTATATCGGATCGGCTAATACATCTCTTTTCTGAGTATGTCCTTTACGTGGCACGGTCCTTCCCTCCTTAATCATATTTTCCGGTCAAACCGGGATTAATTCATCGGTACTCACATGTGTCTTTCTATGGAATCGCATTTCATGTGCTCGCGGCCGCGGGACT
>CAZJRY010000104.1:0-5398 GCA_964548625.1 uncultured Mediterraneibacter sp. | reverse complement strand
ACTGCGTTTTATTCCTCAAACAGCGGCGTGGAGAAATACCGCTCCGCCGTATCCGGCAATACAGTCACCACAGTCTTCCCTTCACCCAGCTTCTTCGCCAGTTTCAGCGCCGCAGCCACATTGGTTCCGGAAGAAATACCGCACATGATCCCTTCTTTCGACGCAAGGTCTCTTGAAGTCTGTATCGCCTCTTCATCCGTTATGATGCAGATCTCATCATAGATATGCGTATTCAGGATCGCAGGGATCAGACCGTCCCCGATCCCCATCTGGATATGGGTCCCGATGGAGCCGCCGGAAAGGATCGCCGCATGTTCCGGCTCCACAGCCCAGATCTCAATCTCCGGATTCTTCTCCTTGAGCATCTCCCCAACCCCGGTGATCGTTCCTCCTGTCCCGATTCCGGAACAGAATCCGTCGATCTCACAGTCTGCCTGTTCCATGATCTCAACGGCCGTCCGGGATCTGTGCACTGCCGGATTGGCCGGGTTTTCAAACTGCTGGGGCACAAAGACTCTCGGGTCTTCCGCCGCCATCTTCAGTGCTGTATTCAAACATTCTTCGATACACTCTCCGATATTTCCGGCGTCATGGATCAGGACGACTTCAGCGCCGTAATGTTTCATCAGTTTCCTGCGTTCCTCACTGACAGAGTCCGGCATAATGATCCTTGTCTTGTAGCCGCGCACCGCCCCGACAAGCGCCAGGCCGATTCCCTGATTGCCGCTGGTCGGTTCCACGATAATGGTATCTTCTTTGATAAGCCCTTTTTCCTCTGCGTCCCTTATCATATTGTAAGCGGTCCTCGTCTTGATGGAGCCGCCCACATTGAGTCCTTCGAACTTCACAAGGATCTGCGCGCTTCCTTCTTCCGCCATGCGTCCCAGACGGATCAGAGGCGTGTTTCCCATTGCTTCAAGAATATTATTGTATATCATCGTGTCTCATACCTTTCTGAAAATCATTCATCCCATCGTATTATTATATGACGCCGGGGAGCAAAAGCCCCGGCGGTGATGCCGCGGATCGTTCCGTGCCGCGCAGGAAGATCCGGCTGATCTTCAGACATTTTAATATGCTCTTCCCCAGTAAACCATATGTTTCGCCGGCTTGCCGCAGCACACGCACACATCGGAGAGATGTTCCTCCTCCACGGGAATACATCTTGACGTCACGCCGCCCGCCTGTGCCTTGATCTCATCTTCACACGCTTCCTCACCGCACCACATTGCTTTGACAAAGCCTTTTTTATTATGGACAGCATCTTTCAGCTCATCCATTGTTACCGCTGTGCTGATGTGGTCATCAAGAAACGCCTTCGCTTTTGCGTAAAGATCTTTCTGAATGGTTTCAAGGATCTCGCCGAGCTTTGCCGTGATCTCATCAATAGAAACAACGATCTTCTCTCTCGTATCACGGCGGACGACCACAACCTGTCCGTTCTCAATATCCTTCGGGCCGATCTCGATACGTGTCGGGATACCGAGCATCTCCTGCTCGCTGAATTTCCATCCCGGACTCTTCTCGGAATCATCGATCTTCACGCGGTAGCCGGCCGTCTTCAGCACGCCGAGAAGTTCATTTGCCTTATCGAGCACGCCCTCTTTGTGCTGCGCGATCGGGATCACTCTCGTCTGGACCGGCGCTATCCTCGGCGGAAGCACAAGCCCGCTGTCATCGCCGTGAACCATGATGATCGCGCCGATGATCCTCGTCGACAGCCCCCATGAAGTCTCGTATACGCTGTGAAGCTCGTTATTCTTATCCGCATATTTGATATTAAACGCATCCGGAAACGCGTTTCCGAAGAAATGGCTCGTCGCGGACTGCAGCGCCTGACCGTCATGCATAAGCGCCTCGATCGTGTAAGTGTCCTGCGCCCCGGCAAATTTTTCACTGTCCGTCTTCCGTCCTGCCACGACCGGGATCGCCAGATCTTCCTCTACAAAACTTCTGTAAACTTCCCACATCAGTTTTGTCCTCTCTTCCGCTTCCTCGTATGTCGCATGGATCGTATGTCCCTCCTGCCACAGAAACTCTCTGGAACGCAGGAAAGGCCTCGTGCTCTTCTCCCAGCGGAGAACAGAACACCACTGGTTCCACACCTTCGGCAGATCGCGATAAGACTGCACAGATTTGCTCCACACATCGCAGAACAGCGTTTCGGATGTGGGACGGATGCAGAAGCGTTCCTGGAGCGGCTCTGCGCCTCCCTGTGTGACCCACGCGACTTCCGGAGCGAATCCCTCCACATGATCTTTTTCTTTCTGGAGAAGGCTCTCCGGGATCAGTACCGGAAGATATACATTTTCTACGCCTGTCTCCTTAAAACGCCTGTCAAGATCCATCTGGATATTCTCCCACAGCGCGTAGCCGTTCGGCAGATAGTTCAGACATCCCTTTACCCCCGAATAATCACACAGCTTCGCCTCGCGTACAACATCTGTGTACCACTGGGCGAAATCTTCGTCTCTCGAAGTGATCGACTGTACCAGTTTCTTTTCCTTTGCCATTTCTCTTCTCCTTTTTAATACAACATTAGTGAAACACGTTTTGTCCGCATGTGACAGCCCGGATCCGCATGCTCAGACTTGAAAACAAAACGCCGGGACATCTTAAGCCCCTCATAACAAGGGACCGGATATCCCGGCGGTACCACCCTAATTAACCGCGCCTGCGCAGTTCACTCTTTCGTCCTTAACGCGGTACAATACGCCGCACTTTCATGCAGAAGCTCCCGGGCCGGTTCTATACAGTCCTGCAAAAAGCTCGCACCATCCGCCTTCTCTCTGTGGCATTCCCGTGTATATACTAATCCCGTTCATCGCTGTCCGTAACTGTGATTTTAACCGAAATCCCGCAGTCTGTCAACCCGCGGATTCACCCCCGGATCTCCAACAGCTTTGCTTTGAGCTCCTCTTCCATGCTGCGCAGGCCCTCCTCTGCCTCTGCACGCTTCTGACGCCCTTCCCTCTGGATATTCATCACCTCATCCAGTGTCGAGATCAGGGATTCGTTTGTAGCCCTGAGAGTCTCCATATCCACGACGCCTCTCTCGGACTCTTTCGCCGTGTCAATAGCAGCCATCTTCAGTTTCTCCGCGTTCTTCTTCAGAAGCTCGTTTGTCATATCTGTCACCGTACGCTGTGCCGCTGCCGCCTGCGCGGAATGTTCCACTCCGAGGGCGAGCACCATCTGACTCTTCCACAAAGGAATGGTATTAACGATAGTAGACTGGATCTTCTCCGCCATCAGCGTATCATTGTTCTGGACAAGCCGGATCTGCGGCGCTGTCTGGATAGAGATCATCCTTGTCAGCTCGAGATCATGGATCTTTTTCTCAAACCGATTACACATAGAATCCAGATCTTTTGCCGCCTGAGCGTCCTCCGGAAGCCCGGACAGTTCTGCTTTATCCAGAAGTTCCCTGAGCCGGGTATTTCTTACTTCAGCCAGTTTCTTCTTTCCGGCAAGAATATACATTGACAATTCTTTATAATAAGTCAGATTCAGTTCGTACATCTTGTCCAGAAGAGCGGAATCTTTCATGAGCTGTACCTGATGCTTCTCAAGCATTTTCACGATCTCGTTGACATTAGCCTCGGCTTTCGCATACTTTGCTTTCATGGATTCGATCTTGCCGGACGCTTTCTTAAAGAGACCGAAGAAGCCGCCTTTTTCTTCCTCCTCGTCAAAGCCTCTCAGTTCTCTGACCACGCCGCTCAGAAGTCCTCCCACTTCCCCGAGATCTTTCGAGCGCACATTATTAAGCGCGTCCTCCGAAAAGTCCGCCATCTTCTTCTGTGTTCCCGCCCCGTACTGCAGTACCATCGTCGAATCTGTCAGATCGATCTGATGCGCAAACGCATCCACTGCCCTGCGTTCTTCATCGGTAAGGATACTCTCATCCAGAGCAGGTTCTTTTTTTGCATCCTCGGCGGGCGGCTGCTTTGATCCCTGTGTCCGGAACGGATCCGGTGTCAGCTCAGGCGCCGTACTCAAATCCTGAAACTCATTGCTCATCTTCTTTTCCTCCATTTTTTCCTTTTCTTCCATGTATACCGTAAGGCCGCTCAGAATCTGTTTTGCCGCGTTCAGGCATTTTTCCCGTTATTTTGCAGGCCGTCCTCTGTCAGTCCCTCCTGCGCCAGCATTGTCCGGAGAACCGAAATATCAGAAGACAGATCCCACGCCGTATCCTGAAACAGATCATCCAGAAGTTTTTCAAACGCCGTATTCAGCGTATCTATTGTTTTCTCGATTTCCCGCCTGGCAGTTTTAATATTTTCTCCCTGTACCGGCTGCGCGTCCAGTTCTTCATATGCGTCCAGCAGTTTGATCGTTGTCGGCAGATAGTATTCCATCAGTTTCCGTATGTCGTCCACCGACCCGGGATGTTCCTCCACCCGGTCAAAGATCCGGTCTACCAGCATTTCCATCCTTGATATCTTCGCAGACATCTCCTCTCCCGGAATCGCGTCGTTCGCCTCGCGGATCTTCCTGACATATTCGTCTCCTGCCTGAACAATCTTCTGCACTTCGGGAGAAAGCCTCGAAAATTCCTCACGCTCTCTTGCCTCGGCAGCCTCACGCTCCGCGTTCTCCTTTTTCATGCGCTCCATCAGCGCCGTGTACTGACTGTAAGCCTCATTGCTGGTCATCAGACAGGTGCCCTGCTCGTCCAGATGTCCCTGACAGAACCATCCTTTTCGGATCATATTCCTCAGGTCTTTTAAGACCGCTTTTGCAGACCGTCCCGTCTTCCGGGCAAGTTCTCCGACCTCGCAGTATTCCCTGCCATTGATCAGCGTGACATATTTCCGGAATCGTCCCACCGAACAAACCATGCTTGTGCCCGCAAGCGCCATGACAAGAAACGCGGCTCCGAACAACCCGAAGACCGTCATCCCGACTTTCAGCACGATGTCAAAACCCGTCGCAGCCGCGCCCAATCCCAGAAGCAGCAGAAATATGACTGAGCCGGCAGTAAAAATGTATCCAGTCACCGCCAGGAATATCCCGCCGATCCTTGCAGATGTCCCTTTAAGATAGCGCGGCTTCCGCACAGGGGAGTCAGCCTGCCGATACTGCCGCTGCCCGGGATCGTCCCGCTGTGTGCTGTAATTATTCTTCCGGTTATACCGGTCGATATCTCTCATACCCCGGGAGACGGTATCCATTGCCCTGCCGACCGCATCCGAGACCGTGCGGTTCAGCCTGCTGAAATCTCTGTTGTCCACCGCGTCCTGAATTGTCCTGCGTATCTCGTCTCCGAATCGTTCCCACTCGTTATTTATCATGAAGCGCCTCCTTATAAATCCCGACCCCCGAATTCGTTTATATGATATATCAGTTTATCCGCTGACTGTATAAAAGTCAAGAAAGGGAACAAACAAAC
>CAZJRY010000103.1:0-8853 GCA_964548625.1 uncultured Mediterraneibacter sp. | reverse complement strand
ACTTAATAGTTAAGTTTTTAATAATATAGTATATAAATTTTAAAAAGTCAATAGTTCAGGGATAAAAGATGGAAATACGGCTTCTCTCCGATGAAAACCGTGGTATAATAATTGCGCAGAGTACAGTTCCATTTTCTGTGCACATGGTATGATACAAATAAAGTCAGACGACCGGGACTTACGCATATGGAGGTATGATTATGCCGGACACACTTGGAATATTATTTGAGACTGACAGTGCGGCTTTGCGAATGGCGCGGGCTGAACGATAACAGGAAGGAGCATGAGCCATGGATACAAAACCTGTTTTTCATGGAAGTGACATTGAAAAGATCTGTGAATACTATCATTTAAAAAAAGAGGACATTATCAACTTCGGAGCCAACGTCAATCCCCTCGGACTTCCAGAACGTGTGAAGGCAGCCATCGCCGGACATCCCGATCTGCTCTCATCCTATCCGGACCGGGAGTACACTTCACTGCGGAACACGATTTCCGGATACTGCTCTGTCCCGGCGGAATACATCCTGACCGGCAACGGTTCCAGCGAACTGATCTCACTGCTGATCGAGACGCTCGCGCCAAAACATACGCTCATCCTCGGTCCCACCTATTCCGAATATTCCAGAGAACTTTCCTTCTCCGGAAGCACGCAGGAATACTATCATCTGAAGGAAGAAGAAGATTTTCATCTGGATGTGGACGACCTCTGCCGTGCGCTGAAAGGCGGTTATGATTTCCTCATCCTCTGCAATCCGAATAATCCGACTTCCTCCGCAATCCTGCGCGATGATATGGGACAGCTTCTTGCGTTCTGCTCCGAAAATAACATCTTCGTCATGATCGATGAAACCTATGTAGAATTCACGCCGGATATCAATGCGGTAACAGCGGTTCCGTTTACCCGGAAGTATTCCAATCTGATGGTGCTGCGCGGCGTCTCCAAATTCTTCGCGGCGCCGGGCATGCGTTTCGGATACGGAATTACCGGTAATGCCGGATTCCTCCGCAAGATGAAAGAAAAGCAGATTCCATGGTCATTAAACAGTATTGGCGCATTTGCCGGAGAAGAAATGTTTAAAGATCGGGAATATATCAGCCGGACAAGAAAACTGATTCTGTCGGAACGGGAACGGATGTATCGGGCAGTGTCACAGATGCAGAGTTATAAAACTTATAAGCCATACGCCAATTTCCTGCTCGTAAAGATCGTAAAAGACGGAAACACATCATATGATGTATTTGAACAGTGTATCATGGCAGGGCTTATGATACGGGACTGCTCGTCATTCCAGTGTCTGGACGGTGAGTTCATCCGGTTCTGTATCATGATGCCGGAGGCAAATACACGGCTGTTGCATGAGTTAGGGACAGGGTAAACTTCGATTGGGGACGTAGTAAAATTGCATTTTACTACGTCCCCAATCGAAGTTTACCCTGTCCCTTTTTACTAACAGATCTCCGCTCCCGCCGGCATATCTTTCTCCGGAACCATAAGCGACAGATTACCGTCCGCGTCTTCCGCGCACAGCAGCATTCCTTCGGAAAGGACTCCCGCCAGCTTTGCAGGTTTCAGATTGACAAGCACCATGACTTTCTTGCCCACCATCTCTTCCGGTGTATAGTGAGCCTTGATGCCCGAAACGATCTGTTTTACCTGACTGCCGATCTTCACCTGAGAACAAAGAAGTTTTCTTGATTTTTTCACTTCCTCGCACGCGATGATCTCTCCTACTTGGAACTGCATTGTCCCGAACTGGTCAAATGTGATTTCCTCCTTCGGCTCAATGTCGATGACCATCTCCTCTTTAGCATCACTTTCTCCAGCTCCAGCCTCTCCGTCCGCAGTCTCTTCTTTATGCGGATGAAGTTCCTCGACTTTCTTCATGACTTCTTCAAGGTCAAGTCTCTGGAACAGGATTTCCGACTTATCCGTCACATGGCCGCCGCCCAGCTGTTCGAGGATCTTCTTACTCGTTGAAGGCATAAATGATTCCAAAAGCTCTGCTCCTGCAGAAATGCCCCTGATCAGATTCCACAGCACCGTCTCCAGACGGTCTTTCTTCTCCTCATCTTTTGCAAGCGCCCATGGCATCGTCTCATCAATATACTTATTACAGCGTTTGAAGAGATTGAAGATCTCTGTGATCGCATCAGCCACTCTTAAACCGTCCATCTTCTCATCTACAGCTTTCGGTGTATTCTCAATAACAGCCTTAAGATCTGCATCCACATCCTCTGCAGCGCCCTTGTCTGTCACTGTGCCGCCGAAGTATTTATTTGTCATAGAAATCGTACGGTTTACGAGGTTGCCCAGTGTATTGGCAAGATCGGAATTCAGACGCTCTACCATCAACTCCCATGTGATCACACCATCATTCTCAAACGGCATCTCATGGAGCACGAAGTAACGCACCGCATCCACGCCGAAGAAGTCAACCAGTTCGTCTGCATAGAGTACATTTCCCTTGGACTTGCTCATCTTGCCGTCGCCCTGAAGCAGCCACGGATGTCCGAACACCTGCTTCGGCAGCGGAAGGCCCAAAGCCATCAGGAAAATAGGCCAGTAGATCGTATGGAAGCGGATAATATCCTTTCCGATCAAATGCAGATCCGCCGGCCACAGCTTCTCAAACTGCTCTGTACTGCTGCCGTCCGCGTCATAGCCAATACCGGTGATATAGTTTGTAAGCGCATCCAGCCAAACATAAGTTACATGCTTCGGATCAAAATCCACCGGGATTCCCCACTTAAATGACGTTCTGGACACACACAGATCCTGCAGTCCCGGAAGCAGGAAGTTATTCATCATCTCGTTTTTTCTGGATACCGGCTGGATAAATTCCGGATGTGTATTGATATATTCAATCAGACGGTCTGCGTATTTGCTCATCTTGAAGAAATATGCTTCCTCTTTCGCCGGCTGCACCTCACGCCCGCAATCCGGACATTTTCCGTCCACGAGCTGCGACTCCGTAAAAAACGACTCGCACGGAGTACAGTACATTCCTTCATAGTATCCCTTATAAATATCTCCCTGCTCATACAGCTTCTTAAAAATCTTCTGCACCTGTTTCTCATGATCCGCGTCTGTTGTACGGATGAACTTATCATAAGATGTATCCATCAGATCCCAGATTTTCTTAATCTCTGCAGATACATTGTCTACAAACTCTTTCGGGGTGATCCCCGCTTCATTTGCCTTCAGCTCAATCTTCTGACCGTGCTCGTCTGTACCTGTCTGAAAAAATACATCGTATCCCTTGCCTCTCTTATAACGCGCGATCGCGTCCGCAAGAACAATCTCATATGTGTTTCCGATATGAGGCTTGCCTGATGTATAGGCGATCGCCGTGGTAATGTAATATTTTGGTTTCTGATTTTCTGACATAATAACCTCCTTTGGGGACGTAGTCAATTCGGGTTTTACTACGTCCCGAATCACACTTCAGGGTGTCCCAAATTGAATTTAGCCCTGTCCCTTTATACCACTCGTTTTCAGTAACACGATTGCTCTATCCGATCTCGCGATACCTCGCTCAGTTCACGGCATGCACCGTTCACTGACCGTTACCAGGAAATGTCCACTCATGCAAGGCGGCCGCTTGCCTGGCGTATCGCACAAAAAAAACGCCTTCCTGCTCTCTCATGAGAACAAGAAGACGGATATTAACCGTGTTACCACTTCTTTTCGTCTCTCCCTCGCAGGATAAGACCTCAGCAAGTGCCTGCCAGCACTTCTCCGCTGTAATGGGCGGTCCCATCGCAGTCTCGCTATGCTTTCATAGTTCGGTGCGCTGCTCGGAAGCCATGTTCATCTGCTTTCTGTCCATCCCTCTCAGCACAGATATACTCTGTCAAGCCAAGTCTCTTCGGAACTTTTTCTGACTAATGCATACCCAATGGGAATTCTCTGTAAGACATCCGTCAGATTACTCTCTTCGTCATCGCTTTTGTCGATCATCATAATCATTTGACCTGTAAAAAAGGTTAGCACACAGAGCAAGGATTGTCAAGCACCGATAAACCCTGCCGCTTCGGAAAATATAGACCGGGAAATAAGTGAATTGAAATTTACAGCAGCAGGTTCTCCAGCTCCCTGTACGGCCGCGATACGTCCGCCTGATAAATATCAATACAGTTCATCAGCGCCCCTCCTTCTGCATATGAAGGGAAGAGGAAACCGCACTCCGGTCTTCCCGCCTCGTAATCCCCTGAAACCGGGCAGACTGCGCAGATCAGATACTCAAACATCTGCTCCGACTCGCCCAGCCTGACACGATCTGCTGCCTTGGCAGGAATATCATACCGGTCATGAAATATCAAAATACCGTACTCATGCTCTGAATGATATTTCTCTCCCAGCATCTCGTAGAAAATCTCAAGCAGTGCATCGTTCTCCAGTCCGGAATCACGGATTGCCATCAGAACGCGGTACATACTCTCCCGTCCTCTGGAATTCTCCGGAATCACATAGCGTTTCAGATTTCCGTTTGTCTGCGCAAACGGAATCGTCTTGGCAATTGCCAGATTTTTTGCCCGGTCCGCTCCGGAGAGTTTAAGGAACCGGGTATTGAACGTGCCGTCAATAAATCCGTCCGGATCCATGTATGCCCCCGCGATCCGGGTAACAGAAGTCCGTTTCACTGTCATGCGCCGTGTCAGGGCAAGCATATCCTCACGGTTGATCTGAAGAGACCGTACAGATTTGTCAGATTCTTTGTTCATAGTTCTTTTTCCTTATAAATCTCATAGCCTTTTCTGTATTTTTAAGAAGTCTGGCTGTTTCTCTAAAATCCGCTGCTGTACTCCTCGATCCTTTCCATCACCCGATCCGCCTCGTCGCCTTCCAGCGGCGTTGGCTGATAGTTATTATATCCGGACTCCGAAGATACAGAACATGGTATGATATTCGTTACATTGTCTTCTATCAGCTCTCCATCCTGAACCGTAAACGTCTGCTGGAAGATCATGGTATCCTTATCTGACGGATTGCTGTTGCCGCCGAAGCAGAAATTCCCGAGGCTGTATACAATGTTCTTTCCGTTATAGACTTCGATCCCCTCCAGTACATGTGGATGATGTCCGAGCACGAGATCCGCTCCGTTGTCGATGGCGGAATGGGCAAGATTCACCTGATTCTCCGTCGGGTAATTTTCTTTCTCGATTCCCCAATGGAAGCTTACTATAACAATCTGCGCGCCCTGCTCTTCCACTGCTTTGATATTGGAGATCATCTCATCTTCGCAGCCCATGCCTTCTGCCAGCTCATAAGTACCTACCAGACCGACCTTCACGCCGTTCACATCCATAACTGCTGTTCGCTCATATCCGAAATTCGTGATACCGGCCGCATCTAAAGCCTCGATCGTGTCCGTATAACTCTGGTCTCCATAATCATGGCTGTGGTTATTGGCAAGATTGGCTGCTTCCACAGCGCCGTCTGTCAGGATCTGAGTATACTCGGCAGGTCCCTTGAACGCATAGGTTTTATCCTGGCGCGCCGTCTCTTCCGTCAGCGTTCCTTCCATATTTACGATCGTCAGGTCGTCCGCCTCAAAGATTGATTTCACATTCCGGAAGAAATATTCCGGACCATTACTGTCATAATAGGCATTCAGGCTTGTACTCTGATTAAAATACTCATCCGTGCCGAGCGTACAGTCTCCGGCGGCGCTGATCGTAATGGAGACCGGTTCCGACTGCTGATCTTCCTGCTGATCTTCCTCATCCTGCTGCACTGTGGTCAGATCCGATTCCTGATTCTCATCGCCGGCCCCCGAGAAATGTCCCACAAGAGCAACTATTCCCGCAACGATCATTATCAGCAGCAGTACGATCCCGCACAGGATCGCAATAGCAATCCTCCTTCTCCTCTTCAGCCGTTCCCGCTTGCGGCGCATCCGTTCCTCACGGCTTACCGGCCTGCGCTGCCGCGTTTCCTTTTCCGCTCCCGGGGTCCGTCCGCTGCCGGTCCGCCGGTTTCTTCCTCTCTGTTCTCCTCTCTGATTCATCCTAAGTCACCTCTTAAACCATCCCTTTTTCTTATGAAATCCACACTTTCTTTCGTGTAAGCTGATTTCATGGTATCATCTGAAGATGACTTTTGCAACTGCCGGCATCAGAAAACACCCGGTTCCCCGGGCGTCTCTTCTCTAAACTTTTATATCGTCCGGCTGCGGACTCTTTCAAACTGTATATTCACCCGGAACAGGTCTCCGTCCAGATACAGCCCGAACTTTCCTCCCTGCATTGTGGTAAGGCTTTTTGCAATAGACAGCCCCAGTCCGCTTCCTTCCGTGCTTCTTGAAATATCTCCCCTGATAAAACGCTCCGTCAGCTCATCGGACGAAATATTCAGTTGCTGTTCGGATACATTTTTCAAAGAGAAATCCACCTTATCATCCTTCAATATAAGATCCGCGTAAACTCTTGTACCGGGCATTGCATATTTTGCCGCATTTCCGAAGATATTCTCAAGGACACGCCACATCTGCCTGCCGTCCACATGAATGACCGCCGGTTCTTCCGGAAGATTTAGCAGCACAGTCAGATCGCGTGCGGTAAATTTCTCAGCCATCTCGCCCTCCGTCTGCTGTACCAGCTCCCGCAGATCCATATCCATATATTCCAGCGTGATACTGCCGCTGCTCACTTTGGAGGCCTCCACCACGTCTTCCGTCAGCGTCTTGAGCCGCTGCGCCTTTGCCTCCAGAATATCGAGATATCCCCGAACCTTTTCGTCGGTAATATCAGACCGCTTCAGAATATCCACATAGTTGATGATCGAAGTCAGCGGCGTCTTGATATCATGCGAAACATTCGTGATCAGGTCAGTCTTCAGGCGCTCGTTTCTCATCGCCTCATCCACGGCCTTGTTGAGCCCGCTTCCGATATTATTGATCTTCTCCGCGAGATTCCGCTCTTCTTTGCGCAGCCACTTCAGGTCGATACGGTATCCCAGATTGCCGCCCGAAATCTCTTCGATCCCTTTTCTGATCCTGCTCTTCGCCACTGCTCCTCGCATCACTGCCCATATAACTGCCAGATCCGCCGCAAATGCCAGCAATACAAACGGAATATCCCGGAACAGGATCGCCAGCCACTGAAGGGACATAAATCCCAATACCGCGGCTGCGCCTCGTAAAGTAACAGACCCGGATCTCCATACCTGTCCGACTCCCGAGACCAACGCATAAAGCAGACTCCCTCTCCAGAGGATCTTTGCCTTGATCCTGCGGACCAGACTTACATATCCGGCAAAAAAACAAAGGAACGTGAAAATCCCGTAGAAAAACATCCCTGCCAGATCCGCCGGATTCATAGCTGCTGTAAATAATGCCGAGTAAGCCGCCGGAACGGTGTCGTAACCGTAATATTCGACTGCTGCCGATATATCTGAAAAACTGTGAAATGTTGTAGCTGCCCCAATAACGCAGCAGGTAGCAAATCCCCACAGGCCGATCACCAGCGCAGCCGAAATTTCCGTCTTCCAATGGTCGAACACCGTCAGATGAAGCTTTTCGTTCCCCGGTTTTTTCCCTGCCGTCACAGCCAGCCAGACTGCTGATATCAGGAATAATATACCGCCTGCCGCAAACAGGATCAGCGCCCATCTCAAAAGCGGGATATTCCGGTTGTAATTCGCACTGTTTTCATAAAACTGATCCTGTACAGGATATGATGTATCTACCGAAACAGCCATGATATTCTCAGAATTCCTGCCGTATTCATATGATCTCACCTCATCCCACTCATCGGATGCCGTAAGGTTCATATTTGTCTCAAAGTCTTTTAGCTTTGGATTAACGATCATATATTTTGCCGAGCCGCCTGACTTCATCTCCCCGATATATTTCTCTGCGTCCGCGTAATCGGCATAGTCTGCCCGGTTCGTTAATACCTGCTTTTTTTCCCGGTCCACATAGAGATAAGTAAAGTTCGTATTGCCTTCTTCCAGATACTCCCATCCGGACTGATACGCCGTATAATCATCAAATATGCCGTTCAGTACAAATGTAAGACAGTCGTAGATCTCCGTCAGATTTCCGTTCAACGCCGGTGTATTGTTTACAACCTCAAGAAGATTTTCCCCTTCCGCGGGCGCGTACTCTTCCTCCAGAGCCGAGCCGAAATTCCAGCAGTCCGTATAGATTTCATTTCCATCAGAGTCCATGATCCTCATGGTTCCGTTGTATCCGCTCTCTGTATCCCCGGCAGATAATTCATTTAAAAATGCCGCCTGCGTCTGGAAGTTGTCATCGAATTCTGCCGTAAGCTCTCCGCTTTCAAACAGTGAAAGGAAGTCTGCGAAATAGTAGTAATGATAGCCGCCGTCTGTCTCCCTGCATACAATGACATTTTCGTTATATACATCCTTCTGTGAAGAATTATAATCCTCGCTCCATCTGATCAGATCTCCCAGCCTGTACGTCAGTTCCGCGCCGTTAATACTTCCGGTCTGCCAGTAACCGCCGTATGACGTGATGTCAATTTCCTTGTCCGGATCATATCCCCCGTCTGTCTCCAGCAGGTTCTTCACGCGAAACATTTCAAAGGTTTCATACATGGCTTCCTCTACATCCGAATTAAAATATACCGAATCTTCATAGGGTTCATTTACCAGACTCATGAGGCAGGACGGGTCGATCGTACCCGCATATGTGCCGGCTGTCGCCAGCGAAGTGACAAATGCCGCGCCGCTTATAATGCCGGTCAGCAGAACGATCACTTTCGTCAGGTTCCTTCTATACCATTGTTTCATAATATTTTCCTATAGTCCTTTCTCAATCTTATACCCGACGCCCCACACTACTTTCAGATATCTGGGATCTTTGGGATTGATCTCAATCT
>CAZJRY010000102.1:0-9002 GCA_964548625.1 uncultured Mediterraneibacter sp. | reverse complement strand
AAGCTTCTTTCTCAAACGCGCAATATTGACTGTCAGTGTATTTTCCTCAATATAATTATCCGTCTCCCACAATCTTGTCATAAGCGTATCACGGCTCACCAGCCGCCCCTTATTCTCCATCAGAGTCTGCAGGATACGGAACTCATTTTTCGTCAGATCGATCTTCTTCCCGTCATAGGTAAGAGACGTGTCGTACAGGTTCAGGATCGCCCCTCTGTGTTCCAGAACAGGAATCTTTCCCGCAAGGTCATAGGTCCTTCTGAGCACAGCCTGAACTTTCGCCGTCAGCACGCTCGGATCAAAAGGCTTTGCCACAAAATCGTCTCCGCCCATATTGACCGCCATGATGATATTCATATTATCCGCCGCCGAAGAGATAAATATGACCGGCACATTGGAAATCTTGCGGATCTCGCTGCACCAGTGATAGCCGTTGTAGAACGGCAGGGTAATATCCATGAGCACCAGATGAGGGTCATATGCCGTGAATGTTGGCAGTACATTCCGGAAATCCCGCACATATTCCGCCTCATTGCCCCACATCTTCATTTCTTTCTGTATCGCCTGCGCCATAAGCAGGTCGTCTTCCACGATAAGTATCTTATACATAAGTCCTCCTGAACAGACAGATCGGTGTACGGCGGATAAAGCTCCGCCATACACCGATCAGCATGAAATTACTGTTCGCCTAATATTTTCATCGCGATATCACCGTCTCCGCTGATGGAAAAACCGGCTTTCTCATAGAACCCCGCCATCAGTTCATGGTACTGGTCCGGACCTGTATAACCGAGCGGCGCCAGTTCATAGCCTGTGGGCGCGGTGATCAGCGTAACGCCTTTTTTGTTCAGCTGATCCGTTATCTCGTTCATGCATACGGTCCCGTATCCTTTGCCCCGCAGAGCAAAGTCTGTAAGATAGTACTCCATGATCTCCGCTTTTGTTTTACTCTCAAGAATATATTCCATGTGAAATACCTGATACCCCGCTTCAAAAACATCGACTGTCTGCGGGCGGTATTGAAATTCCAGTATATGTGCGCTCTTATCTTTGATCGTGACAGCACGGAAATATTCTTTTCTTATGTATACTGCTATTGCCATGTCTCTCCTCCTGTCTTTGTGAAGATCTGCGTAGCTGCTTACATTATAGCAATCCGGGAGGAGAATTACAATCATGACTGTTCTATGATTTTTCGGTTATTTCTGCTTATATATTTGACCTCAAAAATTTTTCTATGATTAATATTTTCAAACTGTTTTTTTCCTTTTACAATATATATTAAATACACAACATTAAGGGGGATCCAAAAATGAAAAGCATCGGAATCGACATCGGAACAACCACGGTCAGCTTTGCAGTGACAGACAGAGACACACTGACAGTCATACGAAAATATACCATTGCTAACGACAGTTTTATCCGGACGGAACATCCATGGGAAAGGATTCAGGACACAGATGTGATCTTAAGCCGGATCCGTCCTGTCCTTAATGAGATTTTTGATACATACAGGGATGTCTCCGCCATTGGGATCACAAGCCAGATGCACGGCATCGTCTACACAGACTCCTGCGGACACGCCGTCAGCCCGCTCTATACATGGCAGGACGGGCGCAGCGTCCTGCCGGAATTCGGCGGAAGGAGCATCTGCCGGATCTTGTCAGAAGACGCAGACATAAAGATCGCGCCGGGTTATGGGCTGGCCACTCACTTATACAATACACGAAAAGGACTTGTCCCCGCAGATGCCGTTTCGTTCTGTACAATAGGGGATTATCTGGGCATGAGCCTTACAGGGCGAAAAGCGCCCCTCGTCCATATCAGTCAGGCTGCCGGCATGGGTATGTTTGATGTTGAAAAGCTGAAATTTATGCGTGGAAGGATATCAGATGCCGGAGCAGATCCGGCATATCTCCCGGAAGTAACGAAAAACTTTTCAGTACTCGGCAGTTACAGAGGCATACCGGTCTGCGTCTCCATCGGCGACAACCAGGCAAGTTTTCTCGGTTCTGTCACAGACGGGACCGATACTGTCCTTGTTAATGTGGGAACCGGCTCTCAGGTCTCCGTAATGTCCGGACAGTATATAGAGATCCCGGAAATCGAGACACGTCCGCTGACTGATTCATCATACCTGCTTGCAGGCGCGGCGGTCTGCGGCGGCTCTGCCTATGCCTCATTGGAAAAATTCTTCCGGACATATGCCGCGGCTGCCGGAGCGCCCGATGCGCCTCAGTATGATATCATGGAAAAACTGCTGGAAAGGCAAGCCGGAAAGGATGACGCATGGCAGGTACGGACAACATTTGCAGGGACACGCAGTAATCCGGAAGATACGGGAAGCATCACAGGTATCCGGACCGATAACTTTCATCCTGCCGCAATGATCCGCGGCGTCTTAAACGGAATGGCAGAGGAGCTGTATGAACTTTATCACCTGATCGAGACCGGCGCCGGAACACACAAGACAAAACTTATCGCCTCCGGAAATGCCGTGAGAAAGAACCTGATATTTCGGGAAATCCTCGAAGAGCGTTTCCATATGCCTCTTACGGTCGAGCAAAATGAAGAAGAGGCCGCGTGCGGGGCCTCTCTTTGCGCATTATCCGCTTCCGGACATCTGCCTAAGCATCGGTTTCCGGTTTAGCCTGTTTTGCTTCCGGCTTCTTCCTCTTTGCCACCTGAAGCTGGACGTTGACGCTCATAGGATTGATCACCACGCCCTTTGCGTTTCCGACCAGTATATCGGGAATCTTCGCGGCCGGAATCACTGCGGTCCGCAGCTTCTTTCCTTTTGTAAATTTCTGAAGCTCCGGCAGATCCGTAAAGACCGGCTGATAGACATCTCCGTTTTTCAGTTTCAGGACCGGGATCTGCCTGTCCTCCTGAACAGCTATGATAAAGGTTCCCTTGCTGTAATGGGCAAGCAGTTCCTCCTGAAGCTCTTTTAATTTTTCTGTCGGACGCGGTTCCCCCTGACGGCGCATTTCCTGCATAAAATAAATGGCTGTCAACTGCAGCGCCGGATTTTCAAGAAGTTTCTTTCCATCGGGTAGCTGTGACGGATCCTTCCTCACGACCAGATCTGAGAGCTGGATGCTGATCCGGGTATCTGTACCGTGATTTACGGCAAGGCAGTTCACACCGAGCGCATACAGACTTGTATAAAACGGGAGAAGCTGTCTGCTTTCCAGTTTTGCGACTGCTGTCTGATACTTTTCTTTTAAAAGCTCCTGTGCCTTCTCTTTCGCGTCTTCTACTCTGTAATAAAGAAATATTTCATCGTCATATGTCTCATCATCGCATTTCACAAAAGGAAGCTTTGTCGCCGACGACATGACAACATAGAGTTCGCCCGGATTTTTGAGAGCCGCAAGCGTCTCCTGCTTTGTGACTGTTGTACTGTTATCACTCATTTTCTGTTTTTCCTTTCTCTGTGCCGTTTTTCTATCTGTCTGTGATATACCGCTTTTCTGTCAGTAATCCGGCATGCTCCAGACGGCATACCTGCTCAGACATTGTACCATATCCTGTCCGCCAGTTCCAATACATATGGCAGAAATATGATACATCCGACGATCACGGAGATGATCGCGGCAAACAGCACTGCCCCCGCAGCCGTATCCTTTGCGATCTTCGCCAGAGGTTTTTTGTCTTCCGTCACAAGATCCACCACTGCTTCAACCGCGGTATTTACAAGTTCCAGAGACGCTACAAGGGCAAACAGAAGAAGACATATGCACCACTGCACGGCAGTGATCTGAAAGAGTGTTCCCGCCAGTGTAACGAAAATGATGGCAAGACAGTGTATCTTCATATTCCGCTCATTTCGGATTCCTGTCCGGATTCCTTCAAATGCATATCCGAAACTCTCGGTGATCGGATTCTTCATTTTCTTCATAATTTCTTTTATTTCCTTTTTATTTCTTTCGCGTCAGCATATGCCTGATAAACACATACATCATAATGACAAATGCCATCATATATCCGAATGCCCCCAGCGCCGGGATTCCGAGGATCTTCGGGGACATATCCGTCGTACAGATGATACTGGAGCTGATCAGGAGCGCCATCACCCACAGTCCCATAACGATATTTCGCACCAGCCGGCGCAGAAGCAGCGCAAGTTCATCCGTCACCTGAAGATCCAGATTGACCTTTGCCTGTCCTTTCAGGTAGCCGCTCATCATATCAGAAACCATGGACGGGATATCCAGTGCTTTTCTGAATGATCTCAGTACACTCTTCCCACTGTTTTTCAACTCTTTTTTGAGATCAAAATTACGGAAAAACTCTCCCGATACATGGGCGGTAGCTATCTCAACCATATTGATGTCCGGCGCGATATCCGCCAGCACGCCCTCCATATGGGTCAGCCCCCGCGCCAGCATCGTAAGACCGTGAGGCATCTTGATCTTGTTATTTTTCATAACGTCCATCAGATCTGTCATGACCTCCGCTATATTGATCTGCCCCATCTCGGTGCTGCCGTATTTCACAAGAAGGCCTTCAATATCCTCGTAGAGCTTTCTCTGATCCGGGCGTTCTTTAAACTCTCCGATAGCGAGCACTGCCTGCTCGATCAGCCCGACATCACTCAGAGCCACTCCCTGTACCGCTTTTCCGATCATCTCACGGTCATGCTCCGTCAGGCGCCCCATCATCCCCATGTCGATCCAGATGATCTTGCCGTCCCTGATCTTCACATTTCCGGAATGAGGATCTGCATGGAAGAATCCGTCGTCCATGACCTGCTTGATATAGTTGTCGACCAGTTTGCTTCCGATCTCTTTCAGGTCGTATCCGTACTCAAGAAGCGCGTCTTTGTCATCGATTTCCAATCCGTCGATATACTCCATGACCAGCACATTGACCGTCGTATACTGCTGGTAGAGTACCGGTGTGCCTACAAAACTTACTTCCTTGTTCCTGCGGGCAAATTCTTCCATATTTGCCGCCTCTGTAAGAAAATTCATCTCATCTCTTGTCACAGACCACATTTCATCCAGAACAAGATCCAGATCCGCCATGCCCTTGATACTGATCGGCGGCATCAGTTTCACGGCCTTGTGGAGAAGGTCGATATCTCTTGCCATTTTCTCGTAAATCCCTCTGCGCTGGACTTTTACGACAACCTCTTCTCCGCTTCTGAGAACCGCCCTGTGTACCTGGGCAATAGAAGCAGAGCCCTGCGGCTTCTCTTCTATGGAAGAAAATACTCGCTTCCATGAGCGGCCATAGGACCCTTCGATCACTGAGATCACTTCTTCAAACGGCATCGGAGTCACTTCCGAACGCAGCCGCATCAGCTCATCACAGTACCGCTTCGGCAGAATGTCCGAATGCATGGACATGATCTGTCCCAATTTGATAAACGTCGGGCCCAGATCCTCAAGGATTGCCCGCAGTTTCTTCGGAGTGACTCCCCGTGTAATATTGTGTTTTCTCAGAACGGCCGTGATCTCGTGCAGTCTCGAATTATATTCGATCGGCTCTATCGTACTCATTCGACCTTATCTTCCCCTGCTGCTTTTCCATTCAGCTTTTCTTTGAGCGCCGTGATCTGTTCCGGTGTCATCCTGTTGAGCAGCTCTGAGATATCACTGTCAGATACAGACTTATCCGTTTCTTTTTTTTCTGTTGTCTCCTTCACCGTCTTCTTGATATTATGCTTCAGTTCCTCGTTGAGCACCTTGCCCTGTTCTACAGTCAGTTCCCCCTTCTCCACCATCTCATCCAGCAGATCTTTGGATTTCTCTGCCGTGACAGCGACGGCGCCGATCCCCGCAAGTATTACTTTTTTGATATTATCGCTGAATTTTTCCATAATGATACCTCTCCTTTTTCTCTTTCTTTAATATGCTTATCATTCTACACCGAATAGGAGGCTTCGTCCAGTGTAATCTTCATGTCAGCCGGAGAGTCAAATCTTAATAATACATCACTTTTACATGTTTCCCCATCTCTTCCGCTGTCCGCACGAGCTGATCCACCAGATTCCCCCTCATACTCAGCTCAAAGTTCAGTCCGGATTTTTGGTATGACTTATTTACGGCGGTTCCGACAAAAAGGTTCAGCTCCGTACACTCCTCAATGAGAAGTTTTGCCAGCCGGGACGCGCCGTTATCCGCATCCAGTTCGTCAAAGAACTCTTCATCAAACTCATCTTCCGTGTACTTCTTCAGAAGTTTCAGACTCTTTCCTATCGTGATCACACCTTCTGTCACAAGATCGATCCCTTCGATCACTGCCGTTGGCGGTATGTCAGGATTCCGGCTGCCGGCTTCCGTCATAACCTCTCTGCCGAGCACACGGGCGGCGATATTCGCGCTTGTTCCCCCGGCAACTACTTTTTTCCCCTCTGAACACATGAAGTCATGTATCAGGCGTTCATCGTCCTCTTTGTTTTCCGGCGGGCCGGTAAATACATTGACCACGCGGCGCTCTGTCACCCGTGCCACTGCCACTGTAGTATCGTCACCCGGCTTTTCCTCATACAGCTCGTCGCATGCCTGACTCAGCATAACCGCCAGCCGGGAGGCGGAGAGAGTCTTTTTCGTGCATTTAAGCGTATACTCCGCCACAGCCTCCCATGTCCATCCCTGCAGGTTCAGGATGGAGCCCGCGCCGGCATAGATAACGCCGTCGCTCATCAGCACAAAGCAGTCGTTCGTCTTTACCGTAAAGTTGGATTCATGGATTTTCTTTCCGCCGATCTCACGTATCTCATAGGGATAACTGACGATCTTCCCGTCGCGGATGAATACGCAGGACGGATTGTCAAATTCCGCGAGATATGCGTTTCCATTATGGAAGATCTGCAGAACGGAGAACGTTGCGTATGCCATTTTTCTCACTTTGCAGACAGGCAGCGTCTTCGCGATCGTCTCTACGCAGGATTCGATCCGCGCGCCTTCCCGAAGCATGGTCGCGAGGATCCTGGAGGTCAATGTCGCCAGTATATTCGCCTTCACACCGCTGCCCATGCCGTCGGCGAGGATCAGGATTTCCGAGTCCTCTGTCTTCAGGATTTCCACTTTGTCTCCGCACAGTTCCTCGTTATATTTATTCAGGCTCCTCCATGCCGCGTCGATACTCACGCTCATTGCCCGTTCTCACCCGCCTTTCTTTTACACAGTATTCCTGTTCCCGGCCATTATTCTTCATCATTCAGGATCGAATCCCGCAGCTTTGTAAGGGTCAGTTTTGTCTCCGCGGTGGTTTCTCCCAAAAGCCCTGCGATTTCCTGCGCCACCGTCATCTGTTTCTCGATAACTTTCTGTGCCATCTCCACAGTTTCAACTTTCAGATTGTAACGCTGTTCTTTCACCTTTTCCTCCCGCGTAATATCCCGGAACATGACAAGTACCGCGTCCGGCTTTTCCATGTATACGATCGTCTCTTCCGCGACAATGGTTTCCTTATTCAGTTTCACCTTTTTGCGCAGGACAGGCTCTCTTGTCAGCAGAACATTCTCAATATCCTCTGTCTCGATAAATTCAAAAATATATCTCCGGGCCGCTTCTTCATGCCCCACGCCGAGGAGCTCCTGTCCTTTCCCGTTGCAGTCCAGTATCTTCATATCATTTCCGATGACAAAGATCATGTTTGGCGTCACATCCATGACCATATTGGACATGGACTCTGCCTGCGCCAGTGCATAGGGCATACACATGGACAGTTCCGCCTTTCCCTGAAAGACGGCCACCGCCTTCTCCCGGCAGGTAGAATACCCGCAGGCGCCGCAGTTCAATTCGTCTTCCGGCGTATATTTCCCGGTAGAGTGCAGGATTCTGGCAATCTGTTCCTCAGACGGCTGCAGATCGGAAATGCTTCGGTCGCCGAATCTCTTATACATCTCCTCCCCGCTCATGTCCGGCAGATCCCGCGCCGCCTTGTAGGAGACGACATTTTCGATCTTTACTTTTGTCTTCACATAGGATGTATCCCAGTGCGCGGATGCCGGACCTTTCGCACAGCCTCCCTCGCACACGTTTGCTTCGATAAAGCAGTGTTCCAGTTCCCCTTTCCGCAGACAATCCAGCATCTCCATACAGTTTTCCACACCGTCCACAAATACCTTGTGATATCCGTCCGCGTCCTCCTCAGTGATCACGGACTGGATCACGCCGCCGCTCACCGGGTACAGGCGGTTGATCTTCGGATCGGGATTGCCCATCGGCTTATCCTCGCAGGAATGAAGGTCGATTCCCGATTCCCTCAGCCACAGTGCCAGTTCTTCAAAGGTCAGGATCGCATCGACCGCTCCCCTCACTCTCTCGTCTCCGATGGCTTCCTGCTTCTTCGCGATACATGGCCCGAGAAAGACAACTTTCACATCCGGACCGTACAGCTTCTTGATATAACGTCCGTGGGCGATCATAGGGGAGACCACCGGCGCCATCAGCTTCGCGCAGTCCGGATAATACTTCTCGATCAGGTCGTTTACACTGGGGCAGCATGTAGTGATAATATTGGGCATCCTCTGCTCCCGGACCAGTTTCTTATATTCATTGGTCACAAGAGCCGCTCCCTCCGCGGTCTCGCGCACCTCATAGAATCCCAGCGTCTGAAGCGCGTCCACAATCTGACCGGGCCGGTCAAAATCCAGCACGCCGGCATAGGACGGCGCAATGGATATGACCGTCTTATATCCCTGCTCCAGATATCCTTTCACCCGCTTTATATCACCGGCAAAGGTCTTCGCATTCTGGGGACAGACTTCAAGACAGTGCCCGCAGTTGATGCAGTGTTCCACCATGATGCGGGCCTGTCCGTCACGGACCGATATGGCTTTCACCGCGCAGTGGCGGACACATTTGTAACAGTGGCGGCATCTGGCGTCCTTAAAATCAATGACCTGCATTCTGTTATCCTCCTGTCGCTTTATTTTTCATATAGTCTGTTTAATAAAGTATAGATGGAAGTACCGTTTACTGCAGCTCCCCCAGCATCTCCGTCACGGTTTTCCCGTACACCGGATGCCGTTTATACGGAGC
>CAZJRY010000101.1:0-9100 GCA_964548625.1 uncultured Mediterraneibacter sp. | reverse complement strand
GATATTCGCTTTTCAATGATAGGTGAAAAGCCCTGTAAAATCAAGGTTTTTCAAAAGTGAGCTTCCAAAAGGGTCATTCGTTTTCGAGTGCGTCCCGTTATGACCACTTCGATACGTCTCCTGACTACGTGAGCTGCGGATGCTGATCAGGCATCCACAGCTTTTTTATTATAACAGAGTTAAGGATAAATGAAAACCCTCAAAATGAAAAAAATCAGTCAAAATCAGTCATTCTCCTCCGCCTGTACAGAGTATGTCTGTCTTTTCCTTGCCATCTCATCGTTCGCCAGATACTCATCATATGTGGTGATCTTGTCGATAAGGTGTCCTCCCGGTACGATCTCCATGATACGGTTCGCGGTTGTCTGGACGATCTGATGGTCTCTTGATGTGAAGAGAAGTACGCCCGGGAATTTGATCATGCCGTTGTTGAGGGCGGTGATCGCCTCCATGTCGAGATGGTTGGTAGGTTCGTCGAGCAGCAGAACGTTCGCGCCTGAGATCATCATCTTGGAGAGCAGGCAGCGGACTTTTTCGCCGCCGGACAATACTTTCAGTTTCTTGACCCCGTCTTCGCCGGAGAAGAGCATACGGCCGAGAAAACCACGGACATATGTGACATCTTTTTCATCAGAATACTGAGTGAGCCATTCTGTAATATTATAATCATTGTCGAACTCTCCGCCGAAATCCTTCGGGAAGTATGCCTGTGAAGTAGTAACGCCCCACTTGTATGTTCCCTCGTCCGGTTCCATCTCGCCGATCAGGATCTTAAAGAGAACTGTCTTCGCAAGCTCGTTGCTTCCGACAAATGCCACTTTATCATCATGACTGAGAGTAAAGCTGATATTGTCCAGAACCTTTTCGCCGTCGACAGTTTTTGAGAGTCCCTCGACTGTAAGGACTTCATTTCCAATCTCGCGGTTCGGACGAAAATCAATGTACGGATATTTTCTGCTGGACGGTTTGATCTCATCGAGCTGAATCTTCTCCAGCGCACGTTTCCTTGATGTCGCCTGTTTGGATTTGGAGGCGTTGGCGCTGAAACGGGAAATGAATTCCTGCAGCTCTTTGATCTTTTCTTCTTTTTTCTTGTTCGCCTCTTTCATCTGACGGATCAGCAGCTGGCTGGATTCGTACCAGAAATCATAGTTTCCGGCATAGAGCTGTATTTTCCCGTAATCGATATCTGCGATCTGGGTACACACTTTATTCAGGAAATACCGATCATGGGATACCACGATCACTGTATTGTCAAAGTTGATCAGGAATTCCTCGAGCCATGCGATCGCGTCCAGGTCAAGATGGTTGGTCGGCTCATCAAGGAGCAGGATGTCAGGATTCCCGAACAGCGCCTGGGCGAGCAGCACCTTCACTTTTTCGGCTCCGGACAGATCTTTCATATATTTATAGTGAAGCTCTGTATCAATCCCCAGTCCGTTCAGAAGGGATGCAGCGTCGGATTCGGCCTCCCAGCCGTTCATTGTGGCAAATTCGGCTTCAAGCTCACTTGCCTTGATTCCGTCCTCTTCCGTGAAGTCTTCTTTCGCATAGATCACTTCCTTTTCTTTCATGATCTCATACAGTCTGGCGTTTCCCATGATGACTGTGTCGAGAACCGGATATTCGTCATATTTAAAATGATCCTGCTGCAGGAATGATAATCTCTCTCCCGGAGTGATGGCAACTTCGCCTTTCGTCGGTTCGAGCTGCCCGGAGAGGATCTTCAGGAATGTGGATTTCCCTGCGCCGTTGGCTCCGATGAGACCGTAACAGTTGCCTTCTGTGAACTTGATGTTGACATCTTCAAAAAGCGCTTTCTTACCTACGCGCAGAGTCACATTGTTTGCACTGATCATACTGATTTTCTCCTTAAAATGAAACTAGATATTTGAATTCATTACACATCACCGCATATATTACCACGGATGCCCGTAAAAAGGCAAGGGGTTTCCGAATCCGGAAAAATTGTATATAATATAAAAGTAACAGTTCACCCGCCCATGCAGGGAGGGGATGCTTTATGCCTGCATAAGGAGCAGTCCGTCCCTGCATGGGCGGAGGGAGCGCCCGTATATGAGCAAAGAAGCGGCGACAGCCGCAGTAAGCACGGAGTGCGGCTTTGCGAATGGCGCGGGTGAACTGTGACCGTGCGAGAGCAAAGAAGCGGCGGCAGGAAAATTATTTGCAGAAAAGAGGTTTCATCATTATGGCGATAAAGAAAGCAACACTTGTTCTGGAAGGAGGCGCAACGCGCGGTGTATTTACATCCGGTGTCCTTGACTATCTGATGGATCAGGATCTCTATATGTCAAATGTAATCGGCGTGTCGGCGGGCGCGTGCAATGCGGTCGACTATGTATCAAAGCAGCCGCGCAGGACAAGGGACTGTATGATCCCGACGGATAAAAACGGCAGCTACTATTACGGTCTTCGTGATTTCGTGAAAGAGAAGAGCGTAATGAACATGGATCTCATCTTTGACAAATATCCGAACGAACGGATTCCGTTTGATTACGATACATATTTTGATTCGGAGATCATATGTGAGCTCGTGACGACTAACTGTGTGACAGGAAAGGCGGAATATATGACGGAAGATCACGACCGGGAAAGGCTGATGAAGATCTGCAGAGCTTCCTGCAGCATGCCGCTTCTGACGCCGGTCGTAAATGTCGATGGCGTTCCCTATCTGGACGGGGGACTGGCGGATTCGGTGCCGGTCAGGCATGCGCGTAAGACCGGAAATGAGAAGATCGTAGTAATACTTACGAAAAACCGCGGATACCGAAAGAAAGTGGTCTCTCCTGCGCTGCAGAGGATATATCGAAAAGCGTATAAGTCTTATCCGAACCTGATCCATACGATATTCCGCAGGAGTTTTGAATACAATAAGACGATGAATCATATTGATCAGATGGAAAAGAGCGGCGAGATCTTTGTGCTGAGACCGCAGATAAAGCCTGTATCGAGGCTTGAGCGGGACAAAGAGTCGCTGGAAGCCTTTTACGAACACGGTTACAGCTATATGAGGCGCAGGATGGATGAGCTGACGGCGTATCTTGATTCATAATATGAAAGATCAGATAAGGAGACAGGAAGAAATGGGGAAACAGGAGATACTCGACTATACGCAGAACAGGGAACTGTCATGGCTGCGTTTCAACCGGAGGGTGCTTGAGGAAGCGCGGGATGAGACCGTGCCGTTAATGGAGCGGATGAAATTCGTCGCGATCTTTACGAGCAATCTGGATGAGTTTTTTATGATCCGTGTTGGAAGCCTTTATGATATGGCGGCGGTGGACAACAAGAAGCTTGACACGAAGTCGGGCATGACGCCGAAGCAGCAGCTGGAAGCAATCTATCAGGCAGTGTCGCCGCTGTATAAGGAGCGCGATAAGACATACTCAGAGATCAAAAAGCAGTTAAAGCCATATGGAGTTTGCGGACTGGATTTCAAAGAGCTGGAACAGCAGGAGAAAAAATATGTCAGAAAGCATTTTAAAGAACAGATCCTTCCGATCCTGTCTCCACAGATCGTAGATCCGAACCACCCATTCCCGCATCTGCTGAATAAAGAGATCTATGTGGTGGCGAATCTGAAGCAGGACAGTAATATGATGATGGGCATTGTACCTGTGCCGCAGTATATCCCGGAAGTACTCTATCTGCCGGGGCATGACATACGTTATATCCGGATGGAGAAAGTTATCATGGAATATCTGGAACTGGTATTTGATAAATATGAAGTTTCGGATAAGAATTATATCTGCGTGACGAGAAATGCGGACATTTCACCGGACGATGAGGCTTATGCGGATAATGAGGATTTCCGCTTTATCATGAAAGAGACACTTCATAAGCGGAGAAGAATGGCGGTTGTCCGTCTGGAAACAGCATCACCGCTGGGAAGGGAGATGGAGAAGTATTTCTGCGACCGGTTCAGGATCACGCCGGAATGTATCTTCCGGACAAAGATGCCCATGAAGCTGGGATTTATATTTGCCATTGCGGACAAGATTCCGGACTCTATGAAACGAGCGCTGACAGACAAGCCTTTTACGCCACAGCCGAGTGCGTCTCTTGCGGACGGCAGCGTAATGGACCAGGTGAAGAAGAAAGATGTCCTCTTGTCTTATCCGTATGAGAGCATGGAGCCTTTTCTGCGGCTGATCAGAGAGGCGGCCTCAGATCCCGATGTCATGACGATCAAGATCACGATCTACCGACTGGCGAAAAAGGCAAGACTTGTGGAATATCTCTGCGCGGCTGCCGAGAACGGGAAAGAAGTTACGGCACTGATCGAGCTGAGAGCCCGTTTTGACGAGCAGAACAACATCGACTGGTCGGAACGGATGGAGGAAGCCGGATGCCGTGTATTGTACGGCTTTGAGGATTACAAAGTCCATTCAAAGCTTTGCCTGATCACATATCGGAACAAGAACGAGATCCGATATATCACGCAGGTCGGTACAGGAAATTATAATGAGAAGACAGCGAAGATGTACACAGATTACTCTTTGATCACGTCTGATCAGGAGATTGGAGAGGACGCCGCCGTGTTTTTCAAAAATATGTCCATCGGAAATCTGGACGGCACATACGATCATCTGCTCGTATCGCCTACAAGCCTGAAGCAGAAAGTACTTGCCCTTATGGATGAGGAGATCCGCAAAGGGGCTCTCGGACGGATTGTCATGAAGATGAATTCTCTGACCGATATGGATTTCATCCGCAAAGTTTCGGAGGCATCTCAGGCAGGGGTGAAGATCGATCTGATCGTGAGGGGAATCTGCTGTATCCTTCCGGACATACAGGGTAAGACAGAGAATCTGAGCGTAACCAGTATTGTCGGCCGGTATCTGGAGCATCCCAGAGTGTTCGTCTTCGGCACAGGGGACGATGAAAAAGTCTATATCGGTTCTGCGGATATGATGACGAGAAATACAGAAAAACGTGTGGAAGTGGCGTGTCCGATTTTCGATCCGAAGATCAGGAAGAAGCTGATGCACGATCTGAATGTAATGCTTGCAGACAATGTGAAAGCGAGGAGAATGTTAAGCGACGGAACATACAGGAAGAAGCCGCAGGGAGAGCGGGCCGTAAACGCGCAGGAGATTTTCATGAAAGAGGCGCTTAACGCCAGAAGACCGGCCGCCGCGGTGCATAAGAAAGAAAAAGAGTCACTGCTCGGAAAGATATTCGGAATATTCCGAAGAAAACAGAAACATTAAAGAAAATAAAATCAAAAGGAGAAAGACAATGGCAGATCATAGGGTAACAGGATTCGGAAAAACAAAATACGGAAAAGACGCGCATCTGTATCTTCTGGATAATAAAAACGGGCTGAAAGCGTATGTGTCCGATTTCGGCGCTTCGCTGGTGCGTCTGCTTGTGCCGGACAAAGACGGAAAAATGCTCGATGTGGTACACGGCTACGATGATGCCGCGGGATATGAGCGCGGAGACGGAGGGATCGGGGCAACGGTCGGAAGAAACGCAAACCGGATCGGCGGCGCGCAGATCGAGATTAACGGCGTGAAATATGAGCTGGAGAAAAATGACAACGGAAATAATCTGCACAGCGGCTGTGACTACTATCAGAAAAGAATCTGGAATGTGGAGGAACAGTCGGAAGATCAGATCACATTTCTTCTTCACAGTCCGGATGGCGATCAGGGATATCCGGGAGCGCTGGATATGCGTGTGACGTATCTTCTGGATGATGAGAATACACTGAATATCCGCTATCAGGCGACGCCTGATCAGGATACGGTCATCAATATGACAAACCACAGCTATTTTAACTTAAACGGACATGACAGCGGCAGTGTACTGAAACATAGAGTAATCCTGGATGCGGACTGTTTTACTCCGGCTGACGAGGAATCAATCCCAACCGGAGAGATTCGCAGTGTCGAGGGTACGCCCATGGATTTCCGAGTGGAGAAGGAGCTGGGAGAGGAGATTGACACTGACTATGAACCGTTGCGCTTCGGAGACGGATATGACCATAACTGGGTATTGAAAAACGGGGGCAGATTTTCTAAAGTAGCGGAAGTGACGTCAGATATGAGCGGGATCCGGATGGAAGTTTACACGGATCTTCCGGGAATACAGATGTACACGGCGAATTTTCTCGACAATGAACCGGGGAAAGACGGCGCGGTCTATGCTAAGAGAAGTGCCGTGTGTCTGGAAACACAATATTTTCCGGATGCTGTCCATCACGGCAATTTCCCGTCTCCGGTCTGCAGAAAAGGCCAGAAATATGACACCTGCACTGCATACCGCTTTCTGACGAAATAGGAGACAGAGAAAAGACGGACATCTATGGGAAAATCAGTATATATCGCGGAGAAGCCAAGTGTGGCGCAGGAATTCGCAAAAGCATTAAAATTAAAGACAAAACGTGGAGACGGCTATCTGGAGTCCGGAGAGGCGATCGTCACATGGTGCGTGGGCCATCTCGTGACTATGAGTTATCCGGAAGTCTATGATCCGGCGCTGAAGAAATGGACTCTTCAGAGTCTGCCGTTTATCCCGGATGATTTTAAATATGAGGTGATCCCTTCGGTGGAAAAGCAGTTCCGTGTTGTGAGCGGAATACTGAACAGGGAAGATGTAGAAACGATCTATGTCTGTACCGACTCGGGACGCGAAGGAGAATACATCTACCGCCTTGTTGAGCAGGAAGCCCATGTGACGGGAAAGAAGCGGAAAAGAGTGTGGATCGACTCTCAGACGGAGGAGGAGATCCTGAGGGGGATCCGGGAGGCAAAGGATCTTTCCGAGTACGACAATCTAAGCGATTCGGCTTATCTCAGGGCAAAAGAAGATTACCTGATGGGAATTAATTTTTCCCGCCTTCTGACACTGAAATACGGGAACAGCATTTCAAATTATCTGAAGACAAAGTATTCGGTCGTCTCAGTAGGAAGAGTTATGACATGCGTGTTGGGCATGGTCGTGCGCAGAGAGCGGGAGATCCGTGAATTTGTCAAGACGCCGTTTTACCGCGTGATCAGTACAGTGGACGCCTCGGGGCATACGTTTGAGGGCGAGTGGAGAGCCGTGAAAGGATCCCGTTATGTTGAGGCAAAGCCGGCCGCCGTGGATGAAAGCGGACGGGCAGATGGGAAACCGGCGGAAGAGAGCCTGATCTATTCCCGTGATCTGTATAAAGAAAACGGATTTAAAGAAAAGACGAAGGCGGAAGAACTGATCGGGTATCTGTCAGAGGAACAGTCTCTTTCCTGTGTGGTAGAATCTATAGAAAAGAAGAGAGAGAAGAAGAACCCGCCGCTTTTATATAATCTGGCGGAGCTTCAGAACGACTGTTCCAAACGTTTCAAGATCAGCCCGGACGAGACGCTGCGTATTGTACAGGAATTATACGAGAAAAAGCTGGTAACGTATCCGAGGACAGACGCCCGTGTCCTTTCTACAGCAGTGGCAAAAGAGATCACGGAGAATCTGAACGGACTGTCAAAATATGAGATGGCGGCTCCGTACCTGCAGGATATTCTGGGCTTTGGCAGTTATAAGAATCTGGCAAAGACAAGATATGTCAATGACAAACAGATCACGGACCACTACGCGATCATCCCTACGGGTCAGGGGCTGCCGGCATTAAAGTCCGTCCCGGCGGCAGCGCATAAGGTCTATGACCTGATCGTGCGGAGATTCTTAAGTATTTTTTATCCGGCTGCCGTGTACCAGAAAGTATCCATTGTATCAAAGATACGGGGCGAGAGCTTTTTTTCAAGTTTCAGGGCGCTGGCCGAAGAGGGATATCTGAAAGTGGCGGGTGTGCCCCAGTCGAAAGATCAGACGCCGGATACGGCTCTTTTCGACGCGGTCAGGACGTTGAGAAAAGGAACTGTCCTGCCGGTCCGGTCACTGGATATCAGGGAAGGCGAGACGACGCCTCCGAAACGCTATAATTCCGGTTCTATCATCCTTGCGATGGAAAACGCCGGACAACTGATCGAGGACGAGGATCTGCGCGCCCAGATAAAGGGAAGCGGGATCGGTACAAGCGCCACGCGGGCGGAGATATTAAAGAAGCTGATCCATATCAAATATCTGGGCCTGAATAAAAAGACACAGATCATCACACCGACATTACAGGGAGAGATGGTATACGATGTGGTGAATAATTCTATTCCGCCTCTTTTGAATCCGGAACTTACCGCGAGCTGGGAGAAAGGGCTCACATATGTGGCAGAGGGAAGTATCACGTCGGACGAATATATGAAGAAACTGGATGACTTTATCACGCGGAGAACAGTAGGAGTCAAAGGACTGAACAATCAGTATCAGTTAAGAGCCTGCTACGACAAAGCCGCAGGTTTTTATAAAAAGGGCCGGAAGTCCGGCGGAAAGGAAAAATAACAAATGGAAGCATTGACTGTAAAAGAACTCTATACACTTGACGAGACGATTGCAAAGGATATCTTTGAGGGAGTGACCTATCCATGGGAAGTCCTGACGAAGATCAGCGCATTTATCGTAGGACTGGGAAATACTCTGAGTGAGGATGAATATGAGAAACGCGGAGAAAATGTGTGGATCGCCAAATCCGCAAAAGTGGCGCCGACGGCATATATCAACGGACCGGCGATCATCGGGAAAGAGGCGGAAGTGCGTCACTGTGCATTTATCAGAGGAAATGCGATCGTAGGCGAGGGTGCTGTCGTAGGAAATTCTACTGAGCTTAAAAACGTGATCCTCTTCAATAAAGTGCAGGTGCCGCATTATAATTATGTCGGCGATTCCATTCTGGGATACAGATCTCATATGGGTGCAGGCTCTATTACATCCAATGTAAAATCCGATAAGAAGCCGGTTGTCGTAAAGACGCCGTGGGGCAATATCGAGACAGGCATGAAGAAATTCGGCGCCATGCTCGGAGATGAAGTGGAAGTGGGATGCGGCAGCGTCCTCAATCCGGGGACAGTTGTGGGCAGCCACAGTAATATTTATCCCCTGTCATCTGTACGCGGATTCGTGCCGGGAAACAGCATCTATAAAAAACAGGGCGAAGTTGCGGAAAAGAGAGAAGATTAATCATACAATGACCAGATTGGAGAAGTAA
>CAZJRY010000100.1:0-9113 GCA_964548625.1 uncultured Mediterraneibacter sp. | reverse complement strand
GAGAATGAAACGGGATGGACGGCTGCCGGGAAGGTGAACTTTATCCTGGACAACCCGGAGAAGTTCAGGGAAAGCTTCCGGGTGTTCTTCCGGGGGATCGGAAAAAACGATCCGTTTATGGATGATTTTATGGAAGACGAAAAACTTCTTGAGGAAAAAAAGATTTCCTGTGTGAAAAAGATGTACGAGGGCGTCCACGACTGGAATGTGTGGAGACGGTGCATTCGGGATTTCGCACAATTGATTTTCAAAGCATAATCAGACAGGAGGAAAGAAAATGGCGAAAGAAATCAGGTTAAGCGCAGAAGAAGTACTGAAAATCCATGTGCAGTGCGAGGACAGTATGGACGTGAAGGAGAGCAGAGACGGGTACCTGGCGGTAATTCCCATAGTGGGAGGAACTTTTGAAGGAAAGATCAGCGGCAGGGTTGTCCCCGGCGGGGCGGACTGGAGTACGCGGAAGAAAAACGGCGCGCATGTGTTTGCCAAATATCTGCTCCAGGCGGACAACGGTGAGTATATTGCTGTTGAAAATGAAGGATTTCTCAAAAATGGTCAGGAACCGTGCATTAAGACGGTCCCCAGGTTTAACGCAGATGAGAACGGCGCATATGCGTGGCTGAATTGCGGCATCTACGTGGGAAGCCTTGAGGCGGGGAATAAACCATGGCAGGTGGAAATTACTGTATATCGTATGAAATAACAAAAATCCCCCGGCTGACAGAACATCAGTCTGTCAGCCGGGGGATTTTTGTTAAAACAAGACGCCTTTTCTAAAATCAAAGTCCGTTTTTTAAAGTTTCAGAGTCTTTTTCTAAAGAAAACAGTTTTGAGCCGGATTAAGATAATGTTAACAGAAATACTAAAACAAAGGAGGATGTGTAGTTATGAAACGAAAAAAAGCATTGTCTCTGGTACTGGTCGGAACCATGATGTTCAGCCTGGCGGCGTGCAGCGGAGGCGAAAGCGGAGATTCCGGAGATGACAATGGGTACGATCAGGTCACATATGCATATGCGACTTTCAACAACATTCCTACAGAGGAAGATCTGGACGTGGTTGAGGAAGCAATCAACGAGATTACCAGAGAGAAAATCGGAGTGGAGGTTACATTAGAACCAATCGCGATTTCCGATTATTCAAGCAAGGTGAGCCTTGCCCTGCAAGGCGGCGACAAAATCGACGTATATCAGGCATTGGGAGACTTCAACAACTATGTATCGACAGACATGGCGTTGGACCTTACCGACCTGATCGATGAGTACGCATCAGGAACAAAGGAAATCGTAGGGGAAGAATGGCTGCAGGCATGTGCGGTGGACGGAAATATATATGGAATTCCGACGATGAAACCGGTTGCCCTGACGCCTATGCTGATCTACCGTCAGGATATAGCGGATGAACTGGGAATCGATATGAGCGCTGTAAACTCCATTGAAGATGTGACAGCGGTACTTGAACAGGTCAAGGAGGCTTATCCCGATATGATACCTCTGACGGCAGTGCAGACCGGAGAAATCGGCGTGTCTGTCTGCTATGGAGATGTGGACTTTCTAAGTGATGACAGATATTCACCCATCGGCGTGCTGATCGGGGACAGTCTGGAAGTGCAGGATCTTTATTCCACCGATACATTCGCGGATCTCTGCAGCCTTGTGAGAGGCTGGTATGAGGACGGTTTGGTCATGCAGGACGCGGCTACGACAACAAGCGCGGCAGCAGAGACCATGAGTTCCGGCAATTACTTCGGCTACATTGCGGCATACAGCTATCCGGAAGCAGATACGGCGGCATCCCTGGAAGCACAGTGCGGCGGATACGACATAGGGGCAAAAATTATCGGAGACGCATATCTGTCAACCGGTGATATCAATGCGGTAAGCTGGCTGATTGCATCTACTACAGATGTGCCGGAGGCGGCGCTGAAGTTCCTGGATCTGACTTATACCGATGAAGATATCGTCAATCTTCTGATCTATGGAATTGAAGGAAGAGACTATGTGATGAACGATGACGGTACCGTATCCTATCCGGAAGGCGAGGACGCGTCCACAGTACCGTATACGGCACAGCTTAGCTGCGGTACTCTCGGCAACTATTTCAATATGTATCAGCTTGAGGGAACGGATCCGGAATCTCTTGAATGGGAGCTGGAGCAGAATCAGACTGCCGAGACTTCACCCGCTATGGGATTCACCTTTGATTCCTCCTCTGTAAAGACCCAGTATACAGCGGTTCAGAACGTAATCTCTCAGTATCTTCCGGGGCTGATCTGCGGAAGCCTTGATCCGGAAACAGAGATTGACAAATTTGTTCAGGCTCTGAACGATGCGGGCTATCAGGATATCCTGGACGCAAAACAGGAACAGCTCGATGCGTGGGCAGAGTCAAACTAATACACAGAAAAAGGAATTTTTGTAAACGCCGGGGCGCGCAGAAAGAATACTCCTTCTGCGCGCCAGTGTTTACAAGAGCGGAGGGAGATTATATGCCAACAACTAAAATGAAAAAAAAGAGAAGATTCCGAAATCTTCCCCTTACACTGATCGCCCTGCCGGGGATTATATATCTGGTAATCAACAATTATATTCCCATGTTCGGCGTATTCCTTGCATTTAAGGACTATAGTCTGGTGAAGGGGATTTTCGGCAGCGACTGGTGCGGATTTGCCAATTTTGAATTTCTTTTCCGGACAAAGGACGCCTGGATCATGACAAGGAATACGATCCTCTACAACGTTGGATTCATTATTATCGGAACCGTGTGTGCGATTGCGGTTGCCATTATGATGTGTGAACTCGGTAAGAAAGTAAGAGTAAAGTTTTTTCAGGCGTTGCTGCTCCTGCCGAATTTGCTTTCCTGGGTTGTCATCGGATTTATCGTATACGCGTTCTTGAACGCGGACAACGGTTTTGTAAACAACACGATCCTTGAGATGTTGGGAATCGATCCGATATCCTGGTATTCCACAACAGGTCCCTGGCCTGCAATCATCATCATAGTCTATCTGTGGAAGAATATCGGGTATCAGTCCATTGTGTATATGGCGGCAATATCGGGAATCGACAAGTCGATTTACGAAGCGGCGGCGATTGACGGCGCTACGAAGATGCAGCAGATCATCCGTGTGACGCTTCCCATGCTGAAATCGACAGTAGTTACTCTGACGCTGATGAGTATCGGACGGATCTTCTATTCCGATTTCGGTCTGTTTTATCAGGTGCCGCAGAACTCGGGGGCGCTGTTTAATGTGACGCAGACCATAGATACATATGTATATCGGGGGCTGATGGAGCTGAACGATGTAGGGATGTCCGCGGCAGCCGGACTGTATCAGTCTCTTGTCGGATTTATATTAGTGCTTGCAGCCAACTTTATCGTGCGTAAAGTTGACGCTGACAACGCGCTGTTCTAGGAGGTGCCGGGAAATGACAGAAAGTAAATCATTTAACAGAGTATCTACAGTAATTCTCACTATTCTTGTGGTGATCGCGATGCTGCCGATCCTGCTGATCGTAATCGCATCCTTTACCGAAGAAAATACACTGGTCAGAAACGGCTATACTTTCCTGCCAGGTGCGCTTAGCCTTGATGCATATTATTATATGATAAAACAAGGATTTGTCATTGTGCGGGCTTATGGAGTTTCCTTCTTTGTAACGCTTTTCGGGACATGCGTCAGTGTAATCCTTACGACCATGCTCGCCTATCCGATGTCGAGGAAATCTTACAGATACCGCAATATCCTGGCGTTTTTCGTATTTTTTACCATGCTGTTTTCCGGAGGTATCGTACCGTCCTATATCATGTGGAGTCAGATCTTTCACATCAGGGATACTATCTGGGCGCTGATCGTACCGAACTATCTGGTCACGGCGTTCAATGTAATCCTGGTGAAAAACTATTTTCAGAACAGTGTGCCGGAATCTCTGATCGAGGCGGCGAGGATTGACGGCGCCGGAGAGCTGAAGATCTATGTCAAGGTCATGCTTCCTCTTGCGGTTCCCACTGTAGCGACAATCAGTCTTTTCACCGGGATCACCTACTGGAACGACTGGACCAACGCTCTGTACTATGTCGACAATGAAAAGCTCTACAGCATCCAGCAGCTGTTGATGAAGATCATGAACAACATCCAGGCGCTTCAGTCCAGTTCCAACGCGTCTCTTCTGGGTACCGGAACCGTGGATCTTCCGAGTACCTCGGTGCGTATGGCAATGGCGGTGATCGGAATCCTTCCGATCGTAGTCATCTATCCGTTCCTTCAGAAATATCTGGTCAAAGGCGTTATCGTCGGCGCGGTCAAGGGCTGACACACTTCAGTGTAAAATTAAATAAAACAGTGTTTGGAAGATACAGTTCACGCCGGGAAACCGAAAGTGAACTGTATCTTTCAGGAAAAGGAGAATGATATGTCAAATTTACAGGTAACATTTTTCTCATCTTCTATCATGCGCTTTACAACATTTCATATGACTCTGCCCAACGATACGCCTCCGGCGATGAAAGAGAACAACCGGCATTATGAACGTCCTGTGAAGACGCTGTTTCTGCTCCACGGTTTTTCCGGATGCTCTGTGGACTGGGTGACAGGGAGTCTGATCAGCGAACTGTCAGGGAAATACAATCTGGCGGTGGTCATGCCATCGGGGGACAACAGTTTCTACCTGAACGGAGCGGGAAGCTGCAACAAATACGAGGATTGCCTCTGCGGAGACCTTGTTGCATACATAAGAGATACCTTCCGTCTGGCAAAAACTCCGGAAGATACCGCCATCGGCGGTCTCTCCATGGGCGGATTCGGAGCGATCCACAGCGGTCTTGCGCATCCGGATGTGTTCGGCAAAATGTTCGGGCTGTCATCCGCGCTGATCTGTGATACAATTCAGGGGATGAAGCCGGGAAGCGCAGACGGCATTGCGGACTATGATTATTATCGGCAGGTGTTCGGTGATCTGGACAGCCTGACGGAGAGTCCGAAGAATCCAAAATATCTTGTAAAGCAGCTTGTAGAAAACGGAAAGAAGATCCGACCCGTATTCATGGCATGCGGCAGCGAGGATTTTCTGATCGAAAATAACCGGGATTTTCATGATTTTCTTGTACAGAACGGTGTGGATGTAACTTACAGGGAGAGTCCCGGAGTCCATGAGTGGAAGTTCTGGAACGAATACATCGAACCCGCGATCGAGTGGACCCTGAAGGAATAAAAAAAGAAGTGAAAGTAATTAAAACAGAAGGAAGGGATATGACTATGAGGATACAGGAAGTGATTGACAGAATTCTAGAGTACCATCCCCGGTTCCCGGTGGATTATGCAGGGTGCGACGGATTCAAGTGCGGCGATCCTCAGACAGAGTGTACAGGCGTCGTCACGGCGATCACCGCTACCATCAATGTGATCAGGACAGCCATTGAGAAAAACTGTAACCTGATCGTGGTCCACGAGCCGACGTTCTATTCCACCCCGGACTATGCGGGCTGGAAAGCGGATTTTAAAAACAGCGTCTATGAAGAGAAGGCGAAACTTCTGAAGGATCACGGTATCTGCGTGTGGCGGAATCACGACCATATGCACGCCCATCAGCCGGACAGCATCTTCACCGGCGTCATCAAGTGGATGGGGTGGGAACAGTACCGGAAGCCGGTTCCGGCAGATATACCGTTTTCCTTCTATTTTGAAATTCCCGGGACTACGGTAAAAGAGATGGGCGGGCTGCTCAAAGAGAAGCTTCGGCTGAACGGTCTGCGCTATATCGGAGACCCGGACGGCGTGATCCGTAAGATCGCCCTGGTGGGACATCTCAGTGTCAATGCGTTCGGTACGGATCATGAAGACGAGGACGGCTATCTCCACGAATATGCCACCGAGGTGATCCGCCTCATGGAGAGCGGCGTTGACGCTGTCATTCCCGGCGAGGTCATTGACTGGACGGCGGTTTCTTATATCCGTGACGCACATATGCTCGGGAAGAACAAGACGATTTACAATGTAGGACACTACAACTGGGAAGAACCGGGTATGTGGTATGCGCAGCAGTGGATCCAGAAACTGGTGGGAAATGAACTTCCGGTGACTTTTGTACCGGCTGGAGATATCTATCAGTTTATGTAAAACAGACCGTACGGGATGAGAGAATAACCTGACGCTTCTGGAGGAAGATTTTGAAAGTTACAAATTCACAATCCATTATTAAAAAGACAGTCCGGCTCCTGGGAATCCAGTGCGTGCTTCTGCTGGTTGTACTGCTTGCATTTCTGTCGGTAATCTGCCGCACGGCCTCGGAAAATCTGGAGACAGGCGCCCGTAATCTGATTGAGGTTTACGGGCGGAGTCTTCAGATTACCATGGAAAAAGTCGATATTATGCTGGAACAGCTGATATACAACAATAATAACTATGCGCTTCTTCAAAGCGAGAGCGAATCCGTCCGGTACTATGCGTCGATAGAATTGAGTGAGATTATCGCAAACTCAGCAACGTATGCGAGCTATGTGGACTCGGTGGTTGTCGCGGAGGCCGTTTATGATACCTGTCTGTATTATGATAACGACAAGCTGACTTTGGGGGAACAGCAGGCGGTAAATGATTTTACCATGGCCCTTGCCGAACAGGGAAGTATGCGGGCCAGGTGGAGTGTGGACGAAATCGGCGGCAGACCCTATGTTTACAAAATGTATGTATGGAATAACGAGGCTGTAGCTGTGTATATCGCTGCGGATAATTTTATGGATGTGACAGCGGAGGAATCCCTCGACAATACAACAATGGTTTTGGCGGACGGCGACCTTACAGTGTGGAATATACAGGGAATACAGAAGGATATTCAGACAGTCGGAGAACCCATCAGGGAGGTCTCCTCTTTTCTGTTTGTGTCGGAAAGCTACGAGCTTGAGCAGGATTGCCTGGTTCTGTTTGAATATACCGGCCGCAGTGACATTATCAGCCAGGTCAGCATCAGTATGGCGGCAGTGTTCCTGATCATCGTGATTCTCGGATTCTTCACCTATCATCTGGTGCGGTACGTTTACCGGCAGATCATTTATCCGATCCATGATATGCAGAAAAGTATGGAGCAGATCCAGTATGGTGATACCCGGCTCCGTATCAGGGCGAATTATGAAGGAAAGGAGTTTATCACTCTCAGGGACACTTTCAATCACCTGATGGATGAGGTCATGAATTTGAAAATCAAGGGATATGAGAAGCAGCTGGAACTGCAGGAGGCGGAGCTCAGAGCGGTAAAACTGCAGATCCGGCCTCACTTCTTTCTGAATGCCATGACCACGATCTCATCGCTGAGCCAACAGGGGCAGAACAGGCGGATCACGGCATATATCAGCGCTCTGTCAAAGAATATCCGCTATATGTTCCGCAGCGGTCTTCACACGGTTCCTCTGTCAGAAGAGATCAAGCATGTGGAAAATTATTTTGAGATGCAGGAGATGAAATATCCGGACAGCGTCTTCTACAATATCGAGATCGATTCGGAGGCACAGGACTGGCCGGTTCCGCAGATGCTGATCCATACAATCATTGAAAACGAATACAAGTATGCAGTGAACGTGGATCAGATGCTCACCATCCTGATCAAAGGAACTGTCTGGGAAAACGAAGGGGAACGGCTTCTGTTTCTGGAAATCGAGGATGATGGGGAAGGATATCCGGAGGAAGTGCTGGAGCAGTTCAGATCTACGACGGAGAATGAGAGAGAACCCGTACGACAGCTATGTGGCGTACGGCGTGGCAGAAATTCATACGGCGGAAAGGACGGAAGCCGTGTGGGGCTGCAAAGCCTCAGGAAGATGATGGCACTGATGTATGAAAGGGACGATCTGTTTACGATAAGAAATGTGGATCCTCACGGGTGTAAAAATACGTTTATTATCCCACGAAAACCTGTACATGAGGTACGGGAAATAAATGATGCGGAATAATTGAGGGGGAAGAAAATGCAGGTACTGATAGTAGATGACGATATTGCAACGGTGGACGCGATAAAAAAAAGGACGGACTGGGAAAGCCTCGGAGTAGATTATGTGTATACAGCGTACAATATTAACCAGGCGAAAGAACTGATCCTGATAAAAGAGATTGATGTGATCATCAGTGATATCGAAATGCCGAAGGGTTCTGGGATCGAGTTCCTCGAATGGTACCGTCGGCAGGAGCTGGACGGGGAAGTGCTGTTTCTCACCTGCCATGATAATTTCGGATATGCGGCCAATGCCGTGAAGCTAAAAGCGGCGGAATATCTGCTTAAGCCCTTCGACGTGCAGATCATGGAGGCTGCGCTGAAGAAGATCATATATGAACTCAAGGAAAAGAGGAGGGTTCAGGAAGAGAGCGCTTATGGTCAGTGGATAAAGGACAATCCGGTAAAGCAGAAGAACAGGCTTCTCAATGACCTCCTTATGGCGCAGATCCCGCCACAGAAGGGACAGGTGATCGAAGAGATCAGCCGGCGGAAAATCGATATGAGAGTTGATCCGAGCCAAAAATCATGCCGTCTCGTTGTCTCAAAGGTCATGGACAAGGCAAAAATACATGAGAAAGTCAATGCCAACCTGGCGAAGTTTATTCTGGAAAATATCCATGCTGAAATGCTGTGTCTGGATGCAGATAATGCGATGGTCGATTGTTTTGAGTTCAGAGATTACTATATCGTGGCAACAGTCTGCGAAAAGAAGTCGGAACTGGCGGAAACATGTACCGCTATGATAGAATCTTTCCGGGAACTTCTGGAGACGGATACGACCTGCTGCATCGGACGCTTCTGCCATGTGTGGGAACTGTATGAAAAATACAGAAGTCTCCTGGAAATCATTGATGAAAATGTCTCTTATTTCGGAACCGCTTTCTATGAGGAAGACGGCGTTGTAAATGAAGACGGGGAGCAGGCAGCCGTAATGGATTCCGATAAACTGGAGCGGCTTCTGGATGAAAGAAAAAAACTGGGGTTTTTAAGCTGTATAAAGCAGGAGCTTGGAGAACGCATGAAGGATCATTCTCTGAGTGTTCAGACTCTGCGAAAGGTCCGGCATGAAATCCTGCAGTCAGTCTATACCTATCTTGGAAAGAAAGACATATCAGCGGGGGGACTGAACGATGA
>CAZJRY010000099.1:0-9169 GCA_964548625.1 uncultured Mediterraneibacter sp. | reverse complement strand
CATTACACTGACGATCACTATGGACACAGCATTTGAGATGAGCATTGTCCCCATGCCGAGCACCGGGCCGATCTGGCTTTTGATATATCCTTTTTCCGTCTCGTTCTCACCGATCGACGCGGCACGTTCCGTCAGCATGCCGTTTACCTGGAATCCCATCATACAGTTCATGGTAAGAGCGATCCCCCGCTCCGGACTGAAATGACATATCCTGGCGCCGACGATCCCGCAGACAAGAAGAAGTAATGTAGATACCACAAATACCAGAAGCAGCGGCGGGAGAAAGGATAACAGTTCTCTCCAGGAATAACCTGCCAGTGTGTTCGCCATCAGCCCCATCAGACCCAGAATCAGCAGACCGTATGAGTCTGATTTGAAAAGAGGCGCTCTGTCCATCAGGCCCGTACTTCCCAGAATACAACCGAAGATCAGCGCCGTCAGGTTCGGATTGATGTCAAGCCCTGACAGTACCGTTGCATGCAGGATGTTATTGATCACCGTCACGATCATGATGATACCCAGATAATATGCCGTGCTTTTGTATCTGGCAGGTATCTTCTCACAAAAAGTCCTGCTGCCGGAAACTCCGACAGATTCCGTACCGGAGGGTTCTCCCGTCTGCTCCTGCCCCTTTTTTTCGCGCGCGCGGAACTCGGCGAGCAGTCTGCGTCCCTCCCTTTTTAATGCCCACGTAACAACAGGAACACTGAACAGCCCCTGGAACATAAAGATCAGCCATGGGAATACCGAGATTTCGGGATTCTTGTCGGTCACCCACCTGGACGCGATGGCGCAGGACGCGCCTCCTCCGATGACAGACCCCGGGGATACCATGGCAAGATCTTTCCCTATCAGCGGGGTCATTGCTATCCCGACGCCAAGCACAAGGATCAGAGCCGAGGCGATACACAGTATCGTTTCATTTTTCCGCGCCGCCAGCATCTTCAGGTCGATCATGGTCCCTGAGTGGATGACAAGCACATTAAAAGCGATCGTTCCCACGGCGATCATGTTTGCTGAAAGCAGCATATCCGTCGGCAGAAGTTTCAACGCGAATCCTGCCGTAAACAAAACTCCGTAGATAAGCGGCATGGGGATCATCGACCTGACTTTTTCGGCAAGGGCAACAGAAACAAAAGCGATCAGCAGGAATACGAGAAAGCTTTGGTCAAAAGCCCATGTATACTCTGTCATAATAAAACACCGTCCTTTCTACTTTATTTAAGTATAAAAGAACGGTGTTTTTTTCGCTGTCACACATGCGACATTACAGCCGGTATTTCCGCATAATTATTTTAGCAGAAGTTCCCTGCCGGATATACCGGGTTCCGTCATCTTCTTTATGTCCAGGATCTCATTTAACGCCTCTTCCGTGAGTATTTTCTGCTCCAGTACAAGACTGCGGACAGGCTTCCCTGTAGACAGCGCCTCCTTGGCCAGTTTTGCGGAGCGGGCATATCCGAGATGCGGGGACAGGGCTGTCACGATCCCTACTGAATTTTCTACCAGTTCTCTGCATCTTCCTTCGTTTGCGGTAATTCCTTTCACACAGTTGTCCACAAATGTTTCAACCGCGTAGGCCAGTGTATCAATGGACTGGAACAGACAATAGAATGTGATCGGTTCAAAGGCGTTCAATTCCAACTGGCCGGCTTCCGCAGCCATAGTAATAGTCACGTCATTTCCTATGATATTGAAAGCCACCTGATTGACGACTTCAGGAATAACCGGGTTGACTTTTCCGGGCATGATGGAAGATCCGTTCTGTTTTGCCGGAAGATTGATCTCTCCGAACCCGCATTGCGGTCCCGAGGACATGAGCCTGAGATCATTCGCGATCTTTGACAGCGTAACCGCGCATGCTTTCACTGCTCCGGATACCGCTACAAACGGATCCAGATTCTGCGTGGCGTCAATCAGGTCATATGCCTGTACCAGATACATTCCCGTGACCTTGGCAAGATTGGAAACGATCCGCCTGAGATATTCTTCATCGGCATTGATCCCTGTGCCGATCGCCGTGCCTCCCATATTCAGAGTATGCATCTCCTCCTGGGCTTTTTCCATCCGATTGATATCCCGCTGCACGGCAGCCGAATAAGCCATGAATTCCTGGCCGAGACGGATCGGCACCGCGTCCTGCATCTGCGTTCTTCCCATCTTGATAACATTATCAAATTCTTTTCCCTTCTGTCTGAGCGCCTCATCCAGACGATACAGCTCTTTTTCCGCGTTTTTCAACAATTTGAGTGATGTGATCTTTCCAGCCGTGGGGATCACATCATTGGTCGACTGCCCGCAGTTCACATCATCATTTGGATGTATGACAGAATAATCACCTTTTTCGCCTCCGAGGATTTCGATCGCCCGGTTCGCGATCACTTCATTTGCGTTCATATTTATAGATGTGCCGGCACCGCCCTGGATCGGATCAACGATAAATTCACCGTGGAATTCCCCCGATATGATCTCATCGCATGCTTTCACGATCGCTTCCGCTTTCTTCTTTTCCAGCATCCCGATCTCGCAGTTGGTGACCGCCGCCGCCTTTTTGATCTGCGCAAGGCTGTTAATTACCTCCGGATGCATAAACAGTCCCGTGATCCTGAAATTTTCCGCCGCCCGCAGGGACTGAACGCCGTAATACACATCCTCCGGGATTTCTTTTTTTCCTATAGAGTCCTGTTCTGTCCTAAATTCTTTTCCTTTAACTATCTTTTTCTCAATCATAACATGCCTCCGTTTGTATCTGCAGACGCAGACAGAACACATATTATTCGTCTTCTACTTCGATCTCATAGTCATCCTCAAAGGGCTGCAGCCAGTTCTCCCGGTCTGTATAAGGGATGATCGGAAGCAGCAGATAAGACGGATGATTATTGTCTCTGTAAATTTTATAGGAGGTCGTTGTATTTGTCGGAACGACGTTCATATTGCCCACTTTTCCTGTCCAGGATTCCTTATGGCACTCATTGGGGCACTGGCTTGTGATCTCAAGCTCCAGCCAGTGACCTGCCGGTATCACCATGGATGTAGGGCTCATCTCGATGACATACTCGCGGATCTCACCCGGTGTAACAGGGATAGACACACTGTTGTCATGGACCGGACGTCCGATCCTACTCTTCTCCTCATCAAGCGGATGGGAAGCTCTCAAAGCGCCATAGCGTAAGAGCGGCATCCTTGTCCCGTCAGGAAGCACATCGAAGAGACTACACACAAAGTTGGCGTCCTCTGTATCAATAGAAGCCCACAGATGAAGCTCGATCGGTCCTGTGATCTCTTTCGCCTGCGGGAACCGCGAGGACTTGTACACGATCTTGTTGACCTCTGTTGAGATTGAAGGCGGCAGATGGGTAAATCCATCCGGTGGCAGATCCTTATCCGGCTCTCTGTCCCAACGCAGACGGTTGAAAGAGCGAAGATACAGTTTCTTCCACTCGGTCCTCCTGAGCGGCCATTCATTTTCATATCTCATACCGGAGTTAATGACACCGAATTTATACGGAGGCTCGTCCATGATGCCCGTATCAACGCCTTTCAGCCAGTGGTCATACCATCTCAGGCACTCTTCGTTCAGGGCGCGGTACGGAAGTTCCAGTCCATCGTATCCTTCCAGAACACCAAGGCGCTTCGGCACATCCAGTCTGTCATCGTTCATTGCCGTAAATATCGGCGCGCTCCATCTTCCGATAGGCGACCACGCGCAATGCAGATATACCGGGATTTTGACTTTGTCATACATCTGGTTTGCCGAACGCTGTTTCCAGTATTCGTCATCCAGCGGATGGAGCAGATAATCCAGATAGAATGTATGATAAGTCGGCGGCCATGTAGTCAGTATCTTTGTAAAATACGAGTTTACCGCTATATCCGGATCTTTCAGACGTTCTTCCATCATTTCTTTTGTCTTCTCCGGTCCATACATCTTCAGTGTCCACGGTACAGGGTTATTGGACGGGCAGAGTTCCCAGTAAATGCTCATGTATGTAGACGGCACGCCTCCGTAATAGCCATGCTGGTAATAATCGTCTACAAATGAGCACGGCATGATACATTTCAGATGTGGCGGCTGCTGTGCCGCTGCCAGGAGCTGGCAGATCCCGAAGTAAGAATATCCGACCATGCCGACATTACTGTCACACCAGTCCTGCTCAGCAGCCCACTCGATCAGATCATAAATATCCTCATGCTCCTGGGGATTATAAACACCGTAAAATTCACCCTCGCTCTTTCCGATTCCTCTGGGATCCGGAATGATATACGCATATCCGCGTTTTACAAAATATTCGATATCCCCGGCTTCCAGACTGTGGTCAAAGAGCAGAGACTCCGGCGGGATCGCGCCCCTTTTGATCCCCTGCATTTCTTTGCTGTAAGCGGACCAGCTCACGAGTGCCGGAACCGGGCCGGCGTCTTTCGGAAGATAAACATCTACGCAGAGACGGACGCCGTCGCGCAATGTCATCCAGACATCCTGGCAGAGTTCTACCTCATAGCGCGGTCTTGAAAGTTTGTCTAGGTTTTTGACATAGCGCTTATCCCAGTAATTTGGCAGCACATCTATGCCGAGGACTTCTGTCAGTCTTTTTTTCATCTGTTACTTACCTCCTTCATTTTTCTGGTCTTATTATATATAAAAATAGCGTGTACAATTGTCGTGTACACACCATTTTTACGAATAATTTTATTTTTTATTCCGGTTTTTTTGATAATTATGTGCCTCTACTTGTTCGCAAAAGAAGCTTTTGCCTGTTCCTCTATCTCTTCCCACGGCTGGTATGTCTCCCGCATCCGGCTGAAAATATCATATCCCTCATTTTTCTTCACGTAATTCTTCCGGACGATCGTATAGACGATCGCGAACGCATAGTAGCAGATCATCATGATCCAGTTGTGCGGCGCCATTTCAAAGAGCACATAATACCCCAGAAGTACCGACGTTACGATTGCAGCCGCGGTCAGCACACAGTTCAGCGGATGAGGCGTTTTCATATAACGCGCGCGGTACGCGTATGGATATTTCTTCGGCAGCATATACACGCTGAGGAACGCGATGGGGAGCAGCAGGAGTCCCGGTATCGTAGTGACCTTTACAACATCGTCCAGATCGAATCCCGCAATGATCAGTATGATCGCCAGGATTGAATTCAGCCACAGGGAAGCCGCCGGCGCGCCATGTTTGTTCGTCTCAAATATTTTCTTCGGGAACAGGCCGTCTCTTGCCGCCGCAAAGTTGATCCTCGAGAACATCATCATGGCGGAATTGATACTCGTCACAATCGCCAGAAGAGCGCCTCCTGCGATAAAGAATACCCATACTGCCGGACTCATGAATTTCTCGGCAACAGTCGCCAGATTGTCGATCTCATAGAAGTTCGGCTCCACGCCAACTGTAATGTACGCCATCAGACCATAGATGACCGCTACGGTCAGCGTACTTACAAGATATGCGATAGGAACAGTCCTGCCGGGATTTTCGATATCATCTGCCGAGTAATACAAAGCGTTCGCTCCGATCAGACTCCCGTGCATGATCCCCATTGCCGCCCACAGCGCGCTCAGTTGGACTGTTGACGTAATAACCTCACGTAAGGATACCACAGTCGCTCCCCAGCCGCCGATGATATAGACCGCAAGCGCGATCATAAGGACTGCAACACAGACATTCTGCACTGTGGACGAAAATTTCACTCCATAACAGGAGATCACCGTAAACAGCACAATACACGCACAGGCTGCAAGCCATTCCGGACACGCCGGGACGAGCATGCAAAAATATGTGGAGAATGTCAGCGCCATCGTTCCGATCTTCAGCACACCGACTGCCAGTTCATTGAACGCGTCCCATGTTCCCAGAACAGGATGTACCAGACGGGTCAGGTACATGTAAGAACCGCCGCTTGCCGGCAGCGCGGATACCAGGATCATTTCAGGGATACTTCGCAGAAATACGAACAATGCGGCACAGATGAAGCCGATTACAATACCGTTGCCTCCGATAATCTTGATCGCGATAGGAGTAGAAGCAAATACACTTGCCCCGATGATACTCCCGATTGCCATCAGGATACTTGAGAATAGATTCATTTTCTGACCTTTTATCTTCTGTTCTTTCATCTGCCTACCTCTTTTCTTTTTTTTGACTACTATAAACAGTCCCCGCTCATTTTACTGTCATCTCCACGACACTTTATTAATTTTCTATAAATTTTATCTTAATTATTTATATTTGCAGAAACTTTTATTTATCAAGAGTGTATGTTAGAATAATCTGTATCATAATTTTTACAAAAGAAAGAAAGGTGATTTTATGGATGAAAAGGCTCCACAGATGATGGATCTTCCGGATACACAGCAGAAAATATACAAGACGCTCAGATCAACAGAGCTGTTCAGGGATCTGGATACGCTGCAGCTTGTTTCGCTTGCTTCCCACTGTAAATTCAAACAGGTCAGAAAAGGGACGACTATCTACCGTAAAGACGACCCTGCGGCACACCTTTACGTGATCCAGTCCGGCTCCATCATAGAGTCCGTCTACTACGGAAGCAGTGTAGATGTAATTGTAAAGATACGCGGCGACAGAGAGTACTTCGGTGAGATCGGGCTTCTTTCTTCCGGTCCTTATCCGAACACAGTACTCGCCCTTGAAGACTGCTGCCTGATCGATCTGCCAAAATCTTATTTTCTGGAAATCGTCAATGCCAGCACATCCGTGTGCAAAGTCATTATCCTGGAACTGATCGACCGTCTGCTCAACTCAGCGCAGAATATGGTCAATTCCATGTATCTGGACGCCCCGGGAAGGCTTGCGTCCACCATCGTCAACCTGACGGCCAACAACCGGCAGAAGATCATGACGATCCGCGTCACACAGAGCGCGCTTGCTTTTTCATCAGGCATGACACGGCAGACTGCCGCCAAGATCCTGGGCGAATGGCGCAGGGAAAATATTATCTCCACTGAGCGCGGTCTGCTGAAAGTACAGGATTTCAATCGTCTGTTGGATATTATTCTGGACAGTGAGATCAACAGTTTTTAGTTTTCAAAATTTTTATGTTTTTTCACTTATATGTCACATTTCAGACAGACGGGCGGTTTCATTATCTGTATACTTTATGTATCAACAAACGAAACAGGAGGTACGCTTATGAATCAAGAAGAATTTTGCAGAGAAACCGGTCTTGACAAAGTCCCCGTGTACTGGGACCGACGGTACACCAGGAATCTGGACAAACTCTCGAAGCCCGTCTATACAGTCAAGCTTGAAGAAGATGTAGAGGTGATCTTAAGGGACGGCACAAAAACTTATGTGGATGTATATCATCCGGCAGAACTGGATAAAGCTCCCTCTCTGATCGCATACTCCGCATACGGGAAAAAGATGCAGCGCATGCGTCACGGTTCTCTTCCGGGAGCATCCAACTACTTCGATCACAGTCTTGAAGCCGGGGATATTGATTTCTTTGTACAGAGAGGCTATACATTTATCATTCCCGACGGGCGTGGGATCGGCCGGAGTGAAGGAGAATATCTCGGCGTATATAACCCCCGGGAGCAGGAAGACGTCTATGATTATGTGGAGTGGGCGGGCACAGAGTGCCGGTGGAGCACAGAGAAAGTCGCACTTCTCGGATACTCTTATTTCGGGATCATCCAGGCACTTGCAGCCGCTCTGCAGCCTCCGCATCTCGTCTGCATCATGCCGCTGAGTTTTACTGATGATTATTATCAGCATGGGTATTACGGCGGCGTAGGCAATACCTATATGAATATGTACTGGGAGCTCTGCCCGTCTAACAATCCGACCACATGGACCAGCAAGATGATGTCTGAAGATGAGATGAAAGATCTGATCGAAGAGGTGCAGAAAGATCCTGATATCGCGATCAACACTTACTTCAACAAGATGTTCAACGTATGGCCGCCGAAATATCACACGTTCTATCTGGACTATCTCCTCCATCCGCATGAAGATGATTTCTGGTGCCCGCGTTCTGTAAAATATAATTATGATAAGATCAAAGTGCCTGTATATCTGAAATGCGGATGGGCGCCTAACGGCCGCTGGTCCGCTCCCGTATTTAACGCTATGAATTCCGACGAGCTCAACGTCTATAAGCGCTGCGGCGTTATGGAGAACTATGGAGGGATGGAACTGCCCTACCGTTTCATGAATGAAGAAATGCTCCGCTGGTATGACTACTGGATGAAGGGCATCGATACAGGCATTGTGGATGAGCCGCCGATGAAGCTCAATATAATCGGCCGAGGGTACCGGTATGAGCACGAATATCCGCTGGCGCGGACACACTGGAAGAAACTGTACCTGCATACGTTCGGAAATCTGCGCTGGGAGCCGATCGTAGAAGGAAATCTGCCGCCAGACAGCTTTACTCATCGTCCGCCTCATATCACAACAGAAGTGGAGAAACTGATCTACCGCACTGACAGACTGAGCCGTCCGACCGAATTCACCGGCCCTATCGAGCTCCATCTGTGGGCGTCGATTGACAGCACGGACGCCAACTTTATTGTAAAGCTCTGGCAGATCACACCTGGCGGGACAAGGCTTCCGATCTCCCGTTATGGATCGCTGAAGGCAAGCTATCCGCTTGATGAAGAAAAGAGCGAGATCGGACGTCCGGTACATGATTACACAAAGAGGATTCCTGTGACGCCGGGCGAGATCCGCGAATACGTGATCGAGATCAATCCGATCGGAATGGTATTTCCGGCTGGTTCCTGCATTGAACTGGAGATCAAGGCAATGGATAACTATGAACCGCAGAGCGGCGCATGGCAGGCTAAGATGGATCATCTCGGACCGATTCCGAGCGCGTCCACGATCAATTACAAGATCTACCGCGACAAGGACTATCCTTCTTATGTCCTCATGCCATATATCCCCGAGACACCGGATGACCTCTGGCTGCAGCCCATCGTTGATGATGATATCGTCATCGGAGGCAGCGGAAAGGGAAGCACGCACTGACAGGTAGCCAAAGTACGAAAAATCAGGGATATGGAACAAAATAAACTGTTCCATATCCCCTTTTTCATTTCATGTCTTTATGTCGCTTGACTGCATTCTCTTTATCTCAGTCTCGCTCAATCTCTCGTCTCCATCAGGATCACTTTCCCGTATACGAATGAGATCGTAACT
>CAZJRY010000098.1:0-9273 GCA_964548625.1 uncultured Mediterraneibacter sp. | reverse complement strand
AAATACAATTTCCGAGAAATTCGATAAACTGACCGTGAAGCTCCGGGGCAATTTTTTTCCCTTCCACCGGCTTTCCGATTGTGATTTTTTCCATTTGTCTTCTCCTCTCTTTTTCATTGTTTGCTCTGACTGTGCAGATCCGCAAAAACTCCCGGCTTATCCGTCATTATTTCCGAATTCTTTCATCTTATATAAACTCCGGTATTTCCCGGGTGTTTTTCCTGTATACTTTTTAAAAATCCTGCCAAAATAACTCTGCGATTGAAATCCCACGTAATCACCGATCTCTATGATGGACCTGTCTGAGTATTTCAAAAGGTTCTGAGCCCGTTCCACTCTGACTTTATTCAGATATTCTTTCAGTGTGACCCCTTCCATCTGTGAGAACAAATGTGAAAGGTATGCGCTGTTCACACCCGTGTAATCCGACAGCTCTTCTAAAGACAGATTCTTTCTGTAGTTCTGGTCAATATAATATTTGCACTGTTCCACGTATCCCGAATACTTTTTCCTGCTGTTGACCCGCGTGATCAGTTCCGAGAATTTATCGATCATTTTATACATTTCATCCCATACCGCTTTTTCACTTCTGCACCGATCCATTTGGTTGATCAGTTTATCGCTGGTATCATAGGCCGCGGCAGGCGGAACGCCATTTTCCATGGCAATCCTCGTAGCCAGTGTAACAACCGAAATGTATACATATTTGCTGTTTGTCAAAGGATCTTCCGAGAGCTTGCCCATGATCCCGATCATACTTCCCACCAATTTTTTTGCCTCTTCTCCATCCCCAGCTCTCATTACTTCCGTCCATGCTCTCTCGGAACTGTAGGTATGATGGATGACCTCCTCCGTATCTATTTCACTCTTTCTTTCAGATTCTATAGACTGCCGGAGCTGGTTGTGTTCGATGATCTGCTCTACCGTCACTTTATCTTCAGTCACAATACAGGTAATAACCGTCATAAGCTGGATAAATACGGAAAACCGCATATGGGGTATATGAATCTCTTCATCCTTTTTGATCTTATGCTCATGGAGATACTTCCACTTTTGTGAAAACCCGGACGCGGTCGTGATGATCGGTCCGATGATCAGGTATCCTTCTTCTTTGACAGGAAGGATACCCAGATAAATATTTTCCTGTTCCTGTCGGATAACGGGCAGACTATTCATTACCATATCTGTTTCATTTACTGATATGATCCGGGACAGATCATAGTTTTTCTCTCCGCCTGTTTCCGGCAATGTAAAACTGTTGTCCGTTTCGTCAGAAGCAAAATAGCATATATTCACGTGCATCATATCGGAAAGTACTTTAAGCTCATATCTTTTTTCTTCTCTCATGTGATCCCCTGTCTTTCTTCTTTAATTGTTACTATACGTAAAAACAAATTTAGGTTTTGTAACTAATTATAGATTATTATACATTTTTCTATTTTTACAGAGGAATCTTTACCGTAAACTCAACTTTTCCATCATAACACTTCACGCTGACCGTTCCTTTATGAGTAACGGTTATTGCCTTTGCGATCGCAAGGCCCAGTCCGTAGTGCCCGCCTCCGTCTGTTCTTGCTTCATCTGTCCGGTAAAAACGCTCGAACAGATGATTCTGCTGTTCGGGCGGTATCTCTTCCCCTTCGTTTATAACGGACAATACCGCGCTGCCTTTTTCCTTTTTCAGAAGCAGACACACCTCTTTCCCTTTTGCGCCGTGCCGGATAGCATTATCGATCAGTATAGATGTGAGCTGTCTCAGCTGCGTACCGTTTCCCCTGACCCGGACGTCATCGGCGATATCTGTTTTTAATATCAGACCGCTCTCGAAGGCAACCGGTTCAAAGGGAAGCGTCTCCCCGAAGACTAGTCTGCTGAAGTCAGTCTGTTCCATCGGCGGGACAGTATTTTCTGTTTTTGCCAGTTCAAGAAGCTGCGATATCAGCGCCGACATCCGTTCATTTTCATAGCGTATATTAGAGATCCACTGATTATCCCCTGTCTCCCGGGAAAGGATTTCAACATTTGCGCTGACTACCGCCACCGGGGTCTTCAGCTCATGACCTGCATCGGATACAAACTGTTTCTGTCTCTGATAACTCTCTTCCATAGGCGCTACGATCCGGCCGGCCAGATAACGCGCGAGTAAAAACACTATAACAAGGGCAACGCTCCCGAATATCAGTGTATAGGTAAACAAAGTTCCGGCGTTCTTCAGCACAACAGTATTGTCCAGAAAAGCGACAAGCGTATACCCTTCTTTTTCCTCCATGCGGTAAAGCAGATTCTTTTTTACGCCCTCGTTTTGCCCGTCGTCCATGATCTCTTGGGCAAGCTCTGTAAGCTGCTCTTCACTGTACGCGGTTACGTCTGCCGTATCCACATTCAGCACTTCTCCGCTGTCGGATATGGCAACAGTGTAGAAAGTAGACAGTTCCGCTATCGGAGGTACATCCGGCAGGCCGTCCGTCCCTTCTGCCGCCCGTCCGGGACCCGGATCATCTGTACTGTCATCTTCCGGGAGCATATAAAAATCGACATACTGTCTGAGCATTTCTCTGTTCTCACTTGTTACGTCTACATAGCTTGAAATATAAATAATGCAGAATGTTCCGGAAAGGAGCAGGACAAATACAAACATGATAGCCGCCACTATTTTTGCCCTTGATCTCTTAAACATCTTCGTACCTCAGTTCGTATCCTACTTTGCGCACTGCTTTTATCGCAACTTTAGAATTTATAAAACCCAGTTTTTTACGGATAAAAGACATATACACTTCTACATTATTGTATTCCGCGTCACTCTCATAACCCCAGATCTTAACGGCGAACTGTTCTCGTGTAAGGATATGCCCCTGATTGGAGATAAGATATTCCATGATATGGAATTCCTTTTCACTCAGCCGTACATTATTTGCTCCGCAGCTCATTGACGAGGTATTTGTGTTCAGTGTAATATCCCCGTACTTCAGCATACCGTCCGGTGCGCTGATGTTTCTCCTGCACAGCGCCCTGAGCCGCGCCAGCAGTTCTTTCGTCATGAACGGTTTTGTCAGATAATCATCCGCTCCGCAGTCAAGACCGGCAACCTTGTCGTCAAGTTCACTTTTCGCCGTCAGCATGAGTATCGGCGTCCGTATGCCCTTTTCCCTGACTTCCTTTGCAATGTCAAAGCCGTTTCTGCGCGGCAGCATGACATCCAGTATGACAATATCATATGTCCCGCTCTCAATTGCGTACATACCGTCAATTCCGTCCGCGCAATGATCCACGTCATAATGTTCAAGGCGCAGTATCTCACAGAGAGCCTGCGCCATCCTTGTCTCATCTTCTACAAGTAATAGTCTCATATCCGCACCTCCGCCTGATATATCCTATTATACAGGATAAGATTGAAAAATCATTGAATTCCTTAAAAATCCGCGTTGCGTTTTCTTTACGCTAAGATAACATCTGTGAAACAAACCAAAAGAATCTGTTCTCCCCGGAAAACCGCATGAAGACATAGAAGAATTGAAGAAAGAAGGGATCGGGCTGATCTATGGGAAGAAATGACATCGGCTATATCTAAATTCAGCCGTTCGGCTAAATTTTCCGGGAACTCCAGAAGATAAAGCCGAACGGCTGAATTATTTATTAATTTAATGTTTTTATTTTCAATCTGAAATAGGGGCGTCTTTCCTTTTTACAAGGATATCATGAACCTCCTCTGAACGTTCCTGCCGTCAAATAGATTCCCCGGATCCTCAGATTGCTTCCTCTCCCATATAAAGCAGGGTTCCATCCGGCTTCTTTGAAAATTTTGAAAGAAAACCATCATATGTTGCCCAGCTCTCCTGCGGATAATTCGCGTGTGACATATCTTTCACCGTTCCGACTGTAAGCATTGGAGTCTTCTTTTTGTTCAGGTACACGTAATAGCTGATCTCCCCGCACTGATAGCGGCACGGCTTTTCATCCAGGTCATAAATACGGATCAGGTTTTTCAGGAAACCTGCAATATCGGGCGCGACACTGTATTCCATCTGCCCGTTTTCTTTGTCCACACACAGCCAGTCATTTTCGCCGAACAGGAAGAGATATGGTACGGCGGGATCGATCTTTTCGGGAAGCTTCACCTCATGATCCGGATCCATGATAGCCGACCAAGGTGCCACTGCGGCAAAAATATCCGGAGCGCGCTGTGCCAGCTCGGATGACATCATTCCGCCGCTCGACTGACCGCAGGCATAGATTCTGGACTCATCCACCGGATATCGCTTTTTTACATCATCTATCATCGCGAGAATAAAAGCAACGTCATCAATTTTTTCTCCCTTATATTCTCCCTGCCACAGCAAGACATTGCGCACTCCGTCCGGTCCCTGCTGATGAACTCCCGCTTCCGGGAAGAGAACGATGAATCCTCGTTCTTCGGCAACGCAGTTCATCTGGGACATATCCATAAATGTCTCGGCATTGCCGCCTCTTCCGTGCATATTCACAACAAGCGGAACCGGTTTTCCCGAATTTCGCACATGCTCCGGAACGTACTCATACCAGATCCGGGTATAGCCGCCTGTTTTCGTCTCATGAAGGCTGGCACCGTATTCTTTCGGATCTTTGTACCATCTCAGCACTTTTGTCCCGTGACAGCGATGTCTTCTCGCCTTTCCGATATATTTCCAGACTCTCGAGAATATTTTTTCAGTCAGTTGACCGGCGAAGCCCTGTGTAATACGCACCTGAGCTATTTTTTCTTCATTAACGGTACTTGTTTTACATATTGTTGACGGAAAATAAATTTCATCCGCCATACTTCCGGAAAGGTACTCTTCCTCCGTATCATTTTGTTTTCTCCAATACATACTGACCTTCCGGTTTGCTTCCGTTTCTTTCTGCCAGAACATCCATACCGGAAGCTGTACCTTTGCCGCGCTCACAGTAAGTTCCGTCTTCCCCACATCGCCTCCTGCCTGGACGATCTCCGCATTGAGCATTGCGGCTTCATCCAGATCTCCGAACGTTGCCATGCCCGACCATTCGCTCGTCATCTTCATCGCTGCCTGCTGAGCGACAACAGCGCCCCGTCCGATTCCAAACGCATAAATATTATCCTGCATGGTCACATAATATTTCCTCGCCTGGATCTGAACATACACTTTATTCATATAGTCGGCGTCTGTCCCGTCAAAATTCCACTTCCCGGCAGGTTTGAGGAAAAACAGGAATACCTGTTCCTTCCGGGCGAATTCCTTCCAGAAACCGTTTTCGATAAACTGCTCCGCCTCCACATCATCCGGCGGCGCGATTACCAGACATCGCTGATTGTACTCAAGATCCGGCGTAATATATGTATAGAAACTTCTCTTGCCTTCATCCGTATCCACATCTTCGCGGAACAGACCTGAGACAAGACATTTCTTTATCCTGTCTTTGTCAATCTCCAAAGCGCTCATGTCTTCCGGAAATGTTTTTATCTCATTCAAATTATTCTCCTCCTTCTAATATAACGGAAATACCGTCATGATCCATCCTACAGATACTACAGTCAGAATAATCGCAGGCAGCACGGACTGCTTGATCAGCGATTTCAGGTCATAGCCTCCGGCTGCCATACACATCGAAACCGCAGGGGTTGCCATTGGCGTCATAAATGAACTCAGACATCCTGTCTGCACCAGGATGATAATTCCGACCGGATTTGCTCCCATCGCCTTACATGCCAGGATCGCGATCGGTATGAAGATTAGCATAACGGTGCGGTTCATCATGATCTGTGTCAGGAGGAACGGTACGATAAAGAAGATCAAACCGATCAGGTACGGATTGTCAAGTCTGCTTACCACATCTGCCAGAATGGAACCGACTACTTCTCCGGCTCCCGTCTGCGACAGAGCGCCTCCCATGGCAAGAGAGCCTACAAACAGAAATCCGATCTGCATATTCATGCTCGTGATCGCTTCTTTCTCCGACAGCACTCCTGTCAGGACCATACACAATGCGCCGATGAGACAGATCACCCATGTCTCCACTCCGAGGAAAGTCTGGAAGATCAGCGCCAGAGTCACAAGAATAAAGATGATATAACCGCATTTCTCCTGGAATGGAGGCAGCGCCTCTTTCTTGCTGTCCCTTGTCTCGATCTCACCGATCGCGACCGGCGGCTTGTCCGGAGCAACCTTTGCCGCAAAGAAGATACAGTAAACCGCGATCAGAATTACCATCGGGAACCTTGCTTTCATAGGATCCAGCAGACCGACCGCGAATTCCGTGTATTCATTTGCCTCAAGATAACCATTCAATTCAGCGAACTGAGTCGCCCCTGTTCCGAGCGGAAACGCGGAAACTGTAGCGATACACGCAATAGCCAGCGGGAACATCACCTTGGACGGACTGATCTTCATCTCCTCGCAGCTTGCCGCGAGCATCGGGGCCATAATTCCGAAAACCACCAGCGAACTCTGGATAAACTGCGACAGGATGATCGCTACAATGACATATCCTGCCATCATTACTGTCAGCGAACCTTTCGAGAAACGCGTAACACTTGAAGAACATTTCTTTATAAACTGCGTTTTGTTGAAGCCTGCTGCCACTACAAACATGGAAAGCATCATGATCGCATTGGTATTTCCAAAATACGATGCTGCCGTCGCCGGGTCAAGACATCCTGTCAATACAAATGCCAGCATGCTTACCAGCGCTGTTACCGCCATGGGCAGCTTGCCCACGATATAGCTCACTGCAGTCAATATACATATTATGATACAAATAACCAGATGGCTCATTTCTTTTCTCCTCTCATTTTATCATACGAATCTGCACACATGGTCAACAGCGATATCTGAAAATCCATATGCTTCCGCCTTTGTCATTTTCCCATTGCACACATCTTCCACAAATTCGAGCAGTTCTTCTCCGCACTCCCGGAAAGTCTTCTCGCCGCGGATGATAGAACTGAGATCTACGTCCATGTTGTCTTCCATCATTTTGTATGTGGACTCATTAGCCGTCACCTTGATCACCGGAACAATCGCGTTTCCGGTAGGAGTCCCCCTCCCCGTCGTAAAGATCACGGCATTGCAGCCGCCGGCAACCATGGATGTGACAGAGGAAATATCGTATCCCGCCGTATCCATTACAACCGCTCCGGTCTTTGTCGGCCGTTCCGCCTGGGCAAGAACTTCGACGATCGGACGTGTGCCGCCTTTTCGGATACAGCCGAGGCTCTTCTCATCCAGCGTTGAAAGCCCGCCAGCCTTGTTTCCCGGTGTCGGCTGTCCCGCGCGGCAATCCTGTCCCGCTGCTTTCAAATGTTCTTCATATTCTTTACAGACCTGAATGATCTGATTGTGGATCGCAGGGGTTGCCCCTCGCGCTGCCACGATATGTTCAGCCCCGATCCACTCAATAGATTCGCTCATCATTGTAGACGCTCCCAGATCGACCAGACGGTCGCTTAATTCTCCGACAGCAGGATTGCTTGCTATTCCGGATGTCGCGTCTGAGCCTCCGCACTCGATCCCAAGAAGGAGTTCAGAGATATCGCAGAGTTCCTTCTGCTGCATTCCGGCTTCCGCGGCCATATTCCGCGCGGCCCGAACCGCCTTTTCGATTGTTTTCAGAGTACCTCCCTCTTCCTGAATTCCAAACGAAACAACAGGTTTGCTTGTCATCGACCGGATTTTTTCTCTCAGGACATTATGCGGAACTGTTTCACATCCCAACCCGATGATCACAACGCCATACACGTTCGGATTACAGGCAAATCCGGTCAGAACTTTCTGGGACATCGCTGTATTCGCCGCTACATCCGAACATCCTGTGTTAAATACGATGTTGACCGCTCCCCGCACCTGACTCGCTACAATCCTCGCGCTTTCGCTCCCGCAGGCGCATGTCGGAAGGATCAGTACATGATTACGGATCCCTGCCCTTCCTTCTTTTCTTTTATATCCCCAAAACTGCATAGCTACAATCCTCCTTTACTCTTCTACAAATTCACTTTCATAGTCACGCGGGACGCTGTAAATATTGTTGTGCGATACCCAATGTCCCCGGGCAACAGATTTTGAGGTCCGCCCGATCATTTCTCCGTACTTGATCACATCTTCTCCTTCTTTGAGATCAGCAAGGGCGATCTTGTGGCAGAATGGAATATCTTCCTCCGCGGTGACTTTCCGGTACTCTTCCCCGCATCTGTAAACGACCTCCTCCCCTGCCGCAACTTCTTTCACGCATGTAACGACATTATCTTTCTCATCCATGAGAAGCGCCTGAATCTCCATACTTTTTTCTCCTTCCTCTTTGTTTCTTTTGACTTTACTTTATCATCAAGTTAGTATATAATCCAATTTATAGATTTTATATAATTATAAATGAGGTTTATATTATGCAGCAGGAATACATATATATCTATCAGGTATATCAGGACGGAAGTTTTTCAAAAGCAGCAGCGAATCTCTATATCACTCAGCCGGCTCTGAGCATCGCGATCCAAAAAACAGAGGCGTCCATTGGGATGCCTCTGTTTGACCGCAACCAAAGACCTCTCCGTCTGACCGCAGCCGGAGAGCTATATATCAATATGATCAGAAAAATAGAAAATCTCGAATTTGACCTGGAACAGCAGCTTCTCGATATACGGAATCTGAATACCGGAACTGTAAGGATCGGCGGCACACATTATATTAACTCGTATATCCTGCCTGTTCTTTTGTCCGAATTTTCCAAAGACTATCCCGGAATATATCTGGATTTGGTTGAAGAAAGTTCCGATGTGTTGGCAGATATGCTGGAAGAACGAAAGATCGACATGACGTTCAGTTGTGATTCTTCTATAATCAGGAGATTTAAGACATATCCTTTTTTCCGCGATCACATCCTGCTCGCCGTACCGATGGACAGTCCTGTAAACCGGCTTGTATCCGGCGCCGCCCTGTCCGGGACCGACATCATAAACAGCAGGCATCTGGAGCCGTCCTGTCCTGCTGTCCCCCTGAAGACATTTCAGGATCTCGAGTTTATTCTGCTGACAGCCGGAAACAATCTTCATGACAGGGTGCTTCAGTTGTTTCAGGCAGAACACATGGAACCCATGATCAAGACGGAGCTTTCACAGCTCGCCACCGCTTACCATTTGGCGGAAGAAGGGTTTGCCGCTACTTTTGTCAGCGATCAGATGATCAAAAACACAGATGTTCCACTGTATTTTTACAAAATCGATTCTGAGGTCTGCAGACGTACCTTTTATACTCTTGTGCCAAATAAAAAGTATATTTCTTCGGCAGTCAG
>CAZJRY010000097.1:0-9349 GCA_964548625.1 uncultured Mediterraneibacter sp. | reverse complement strand
TACGCCCAGGGAACCCTGTTTAACAAACCGATCACGATCGAGACATTTGAAGTCAGATATATGAAGGAATAATAAAGGAAAAGAAAATGGTAAGAGCATGGATCGCGGATGTCACGCCGCTTTTGGACAAGGAATGTTACGACAGCTACTACAGACAGATTCCTGACTTCCGGAAGAAAAAGGCGGACGCGCTCCGACCGGATACGAAGAAAGCGCAGAGCGTCGGCGTATGGGCGCTGTGGCAGAAGATACGCGCGGCGTACGGCCTGCCGGAAGACGCGGCGCATAATTTCTCCCATTCCGGGACGTGTGTCATGTGCGCGGTATGTACGGACGGCGGAAAAGTCCGGGTGGGCTGCGACGTCGAGAAGAAAGGAACGTTCAGGATGAATATCGCCGCGCGCTGTTTCTGCCGGGAAGAATACGCGTCGATCAGAGAGGCGGAAACCGACGGGGAGAGGGCGGAACTGTTCTTCCGTTACTGGGTATTGAAAGAGAGCTTTATGAAAGCGACGGGAAAGGGAATGGCTCTCCCCGTAAATTCTTTCTGTATCCGTATGGATGACCCGCCGGTTCTCGTGAGACAGCCGAAAGAATTTCCGGAAGCCTACTACTACCGCGAATACCGCGTCTTGGGATCGCCCTATAAAATGGCGGTGTGTTCCACAGATCCGGATATTGACACGGAATTACATACAGAGTTGACATTATGATAAAAATGGGTTTTAACAGACATAAGATGAAGATTTTCAGCATGGGAGCGGCGCTGGGACTGGCAGTGGGAGCGCTGGCAGTATCTTCGGGAGCATATTATATCATCTCCCGGAATAATGAAAAAGCCGCTGAGGAAGAAGCGGAGCTGACCGCGGAGAATGAGGAGCTGAGAGAACAGATCAAGAAGGAAAATGCCGTAGAGGCGAATACAGAGACGCTTGAGGGAGATGAAGACGGATGGCAGATTGTTCTCGTGAATGAGGATCATCCTCTGGACTCGTCCTATGAGCCGGAGGATCTGACAGAGATTTCAACGGGGTATCAGGTGGATTCCAGGATCGCTTCGGCGCTTCAGCAGATGCTGGACGACGGCGCGGCAGAGGGGCTGAGTATGTATGTGACCTCGGCTTACCGCTCTTATGAACGGCAGACGGCGGTATTTAACGCGTCGATGCAGAACAGGCTGGATCAGGGGATGACGCCGCTGGAGGCCTATCAGGAGACAAGTGCTTCCGTTGCTGTTCCGGGAACAAGTGAGCATGCGACAGGGCTTGCCGTCGATATCATATCAACAGAGTACGAAGAACTGGATGACCGGCAGGGAGATACCGAAGAGCAGAAGTGGCTCATGGAACATTGCTGGGAATACGGATTTATCCTCCGGTATCCGTCGGATAAATCGGATATAACAGGCATCGTTTATGAACCGTGGCATTACCGCTATGTCGGGACAGACGCTGCCAAGGAGATCACGGAACAGGGGATCACGCTGGAAGAGTATCTCGGACTGTAAGGAACAGGAATCAGGGGATTATAGACAATACATAAGGAGGAGAAGACCATGGAAGATTTAACATTTGGCGAACAGGTCAAGATCATTCTGGGGAGAAAAGGAATGACGATCAAACAGCTTGCCGAGCTGATCGAAGTCCGGACCGGCAGGAAGATGTCGAGACAGAATCTGACGCAGCGTCTGGGAAGGGACAACTTTCAGGAGCAGGACATGCGTATGATCGCGTCTATCCTTGACTGCCCGTTCCATTTAAGCATCATGTCGGAAGCGCCGGTACAGCCGAGAAGCACAGCTGCGCTCGAGAAAGCCGCGGCCGCGCGGACAGAAGCGGCAGAGAAAAAGCAGGCGGAGGAGCCTGCGGCGGAAGATACTCCGTCCGTGAATACTTCCGAAGAGGATGTCGCCCCGGATGAGCGCGATATGACAATCGGCGAACTCTATGAGATCCATGAAGAACTGTCTGAACTGGAAGAAAACGCAAAAGCGGGAGAGCCGATAGAAGAGATAAAAAAAGAACTGGAGAAACCGAAGAAATCCCTCTTTCATACCGGCAGGCTCTTTCTCCGCAAAAAACAGGGTGATCCGGCTGAAGAGCAGGAGCCTTCCGAAGCCGCGGCAGCAGATGAGAAGGAGGAGTTTGAACCGGTCATTTCCCATGATGACGCAGGCGAGGACAGTGAAGCCGGTGAGATAAATCCGTATACCGGAAGAGAATATCAGTCCAACAGTGTCCGTATGCATCCCACAAGGATCGGATATGTCCAGGTATATGACCGCACGATCCATAAATGGACGGATATGACGGAATGGGCGTTTCTCGGACTGCAGGAGCGTAAAAAGGCGCTGCTCGGCAAGGCGTATGAGCCGCCGGTCTATCTCGACTGATCCGGGCTTTTCGAACCGTTATTGCGAATGAAGGAAGGGGAAATACATGATGGAATGGAGAACCCTGTTGTCCCCGGGACGGGAGCGGGAGAGTTCCGGAAGATCAAAGCCGTCAGATCTGAGAAGCGAATTTGAGAAGGATTACCACAGGATCATCGGCAGCGCATCGTTCAGGCGTCTGCAGGATAAAACGCAGGTATTTCCGCTTGATAAGAGTGATTTCATCAGGACAAGGCTTACGCATTCCCTGGAAGTTTCTTCTCTGGGGAAATCACTCGGACAGAATATCGGAGAAAATATCCTGAAATTTCGCGGAAATTCAGGATTTACGCCCAAGATGAAAGAAGATATTTCCCACATCCTCGAATGTGCGGGACTGATTCACGATATAGGGAATCCGCCGTTCGGACATTTCGGAGAAGAGGCGATCCGCGAATGGTTTGCCGGAAATCTGCCCGGGATGTCTTTTCGCGGGCAGGCCGTAGAAGATATGCTGAGCGAACAGATGAAGCAGGACTTTTATCATTTCGAGGGGAACGCACAGGCGCTCCGCCTTGTGACAAAACTGCATTATCTTGTAGATGAGCATGGGATGAACCTGACCTATGCCCTGCTCAATACCATTATAAAATATCCGGTTCCATCTACCGGGATCCGCAGAGACAGCGGGAATATCAAGGATAAAAAGATGGGGTACTACTTTGCGGACGAAGCGGTATTCCGCAAAGTGACGGAAGCGACAGGGGCGGGAAATAACAGACATCCGCTGACTTATATCCTTGAGGCGGCGGATGACCTTGCCTATAAGACGGCTGATATAGAAGACGCGTTTGTAAAGGGATTTATCACTTATCATACTTTAGAGAGGGAGCTGGCGCCTCTGGAGAAAAATAATCCCGAAGCGCCCTTTAAGCCGCTGGCGAAGCTGCGGCAGCTCTGTGACCGCGGACGTCAGAAAGGCGTCAGCAGTCCGGAATCCTATGCGGTGAAGAACTGGATCATCAGCGCGCAGGGCTTTCTGATCGGCTGTGCCACATATGGTTTTACATCGAACTATGACGGCATCATGGCCGGAACATTCGGGCAGGATCTGTTTTACGGAACATTCGGCGGGAAGCTGATGGAACTGCTGGGAGATATAGCATACCGCTATGTGTTTTCATCCATGGAGATCTATAAGATGGAAGTGGCGGAGTCCGCTATTCTGGACAGCCTGATGGGGAAACTGGTCAGGGCCGTACTCTATTATGATACGGATGTCCGGCAGGACGCGATTGACAGACGTGTGTTCTCCTTTATCTCTGACAACTATAAAAACGCCTATAAACTGCAGGCAGCAGGAAAGAGCGAAGCGGAGAGACTGTATCTCCGCCTGCTCCTTGTAACTGACTACGTATGCGGTATGACGGACAGTTATGCAAAGCGGCTTTATCAGGAGATGAACGGGATCATCTGAGACGGTCATCCGGACAGGGGGACGCCGGCGGACAGCCGGACGGATTTCCCGTTCCGACACACCGGCACCAGTGGCCGAAGTCCGCCGCGGCATTGCGTTCCTCATCGGTCAGATTCAATACTGAGACATATGCGCGCGTGAACCGTGGAAAGCCGAACAGATCGGCAGCCCTGGCCTCGCGCGTATCATATATACCGGGGACTCCCAGCCATCTTCTGCCCCCTTCCTCGATAAGCGCAAGATGGTGATAATTGTTGTAACCGTGCAGCAGAAAACTGTTGCTGGCAAGGGACCAGAACTTCCGCGGCAGCAGGGAGAGGTCTTCGCTGCTGATCTTTTTGACCCGCGGCAGGTCTTTTGCCTCGGCGGACTGGAGACCGGACTCTGCTTTGACGCCGTCCGTATTTTCGGAAGTTGTCTTCGTTTCGACGACTGTCTCCGTTTCAGACGCGGTCTCCGGTTCGGGAGCACTTACCGATACGGGCGCGGATTCCGGTTCGGGGGTACTTGCCGATACAGGCGCGGATTCCGGTTCAGGCATACTCTCCGATGCAGGCATGCCCTCCGGTCCGGATGGGTCTGCTCCGGATGCAGATCCCGGTCCGGCCGGGAGCATCATATCAGGTCCGATATCGAAGAAGAACGAGGAAGCCATCCAGAAGAGCGGGGGAGCGTCTCTGTCGGGATTCTGCAGGAGAAATCCGTCGATCTGCCGGAGAGGCCGTCCTTGCGGGAAATGTGTTTCGGATACGGAAAGGCGGATCGAGATATTTCTGCCGCACGAGGTCAGAACCGCGATCTGTGAGACGAGCAGTTTATCCTGTTCACGGCAGAAAGCGGACAGGTTGAGTATACTTCCGTTTCTGACAGGGATGCCTCCGGCATGGATCTGAAGGATGCATGACCGGTAATGCCGGGAGACTTTGATAAAGCCTACATTGCGCCTGCGATCATAATTCTCGTATTCATATAGATAAAATGTACCGGGATTCATAGAAAAAATAACCTCTGGTCTTGTCTCTTTTCATTCAAGTCTATTCGGAGAGAGGGAAAAAAAGAACGAGGGCGGAAAGGAAAATTATGTCTGAAGAAAATACAGAGCAGAAAAAGCTTGACGAAAAATATATGAGAGAGGCGATCCGTCAGGCAAAGAAAGCCTACAGGCTGGATGAGACGCCCGTCGGCTGTGTGATCGTCCGCGACGGAAAGATCATAGGCAGAGGATACAACCGCAGGAATACGGACAAAAGTCCTCTCGCCCACGCAGAGATAACGGCTATCCGTAAAGCGAGCAAAAAGCTCGGCGACTGGAGGCTCGAAGAGTGTACATTATATGTGACGCTGGAGCCCTGCCAGATGTGCGCGGGGGCTATCATACAGTCGCGCGTGACGCGGGTTGTAGTCGGATGCATGAACCCGAAGGCGGGATGCGCGGGGTCCGTCCTGAACCTGCTGGATATGAAGGCATTTAATCACCGTGCGGAACTTGCCACGGGCGTGCTTCGGGAAGAGTGCGCCGCTCTTATGACGGAATTTTTCCGGGAACTGCGGGAACGGAAAAAAGGCGCTGCCGGATGCAAATGAAAAACCTCTCCGAATCAGGAGAGGCTTTTTGAATCTTCGGGAGTTTCTTTCTTTTCACGGAATATCTGTCTGAACAGAAAGCGTACAAACGGCCCGGCATACAACATCTGCCAGAAGAACGCCATCGGGAAGTTCAGCGCAATGGCCTGCAGCCATACCGCGATAAACTCACTTCCGGCATCTTTAAATAAAATCGTCGCCGCAAGACTCATGAGCGGACACATCCATGCGACAGAGAGAACAGAGATCGCGAGGACCAGATGAAACGGATTCTCTTTTTCCGGGTTTACGATACGGAAAGCTGTTTTCTTTGCAATGTGTCCTACGAAAAAGAAATCAAGTATAAAAGCAACCGGAGCCATGATCACAAGTTCATGAAGTGCGGACAGGAACACAGTGTTGTTCATCCCCCCCGTACTTAAAGCGATGTTATAGCAGATCATTGCGTAGACCATGACGAATACCATCAGGATGGTAAAGATTACTTCCTGGAATTTAGTTTTTGGCATAAAAAATCCTCCTTTGTGATAATAAACAGAAAAATGTGTTGTTCGTTATCATTCAGGAGAATGTGCGTTTCCAATACAGGTACTGTGAACAGTACATCCAATACCAAAAATCTGTTCTTTTATTTTAACGTGCATTGCGCTTCGAACATGATCCACAGGCGTTACCCCGGCAGTTGACTCAGCCCAGGCACCCTCACGGCACCCGGAAGGTCCTGCTTAGTGCTGCTCCGTTCCCGGCCTGACACGGTTCACAGGTTCCCGTCGCGTGAGACCCGGACATCAACGTCACTTACCGGGGGCAGCCCCGCAGACTGCCGCCCTCTGCGCAATATCACCCCTGCTATAGCGGATTGCAGGTACAAGGTACCGCTAACACCCCGGCTGCACGGCTTTTGATTTTACATGAAATTTTTATAAATGTCAATAGCTCGTTGCCGAAAAACGGAATAGGTGGTAGAATAATCCGGATAATCATAAAGAAACGGAGCGCCCGTATGAACATTCTTTTAGCAGCGATAAATGCCAAATATATTCACTCCAATCTTGCGGTGTACAGCCTGAGAGCGTATGCCCGCAGGTATTCGGAAGAGATCGGGATTGCGGAGTATACGACCAACCGGCCGGTGGATGAGATCCTGACGGACATCTATATACGCAGACCGGATATCCTGTGTTTTTCCTGCTATCTGTGGAATATCGGTTATGTGGAGCAGCTTATCCGGGAGATACCGAAAGTCCTGCCCGGTACGAAGATCTGGCTGGGAGGACCGGAGGTCTCGTTCAATGCCGGTGAAATGCTGGAGAAGCATCCCGGTCTGACCGGTATCATATGCGGAGAGGGCGAGGAGACATTCACGGAACTCATGGATCACTATCATTCCGGAACAGATCTTTCGGAAATCCGGGGGATCGCATATCGGAAAAGCAGCGGGAACATCGCGGAGACGCCGTCCCGTCCGGTGCTTGATCTGAGCACAGTCCCGTTTGTATACGAGCATATTGAGGATTTCCGCAGCCGGATCATTTATTATGAATCCAGCAGAGGATGCCCGTTTTCCTGCAGTTACTGCCTCTCGTCTGTTGATAAATGTCTCCGGTTCCGCGATCTTGGCCTTGTGAAACGGGAGCTTCAGTTTTTTATCGACCATGAGGCGCCGCAGGTAAAATTCGTGGACCGGACATTCAACTGCCGGCACGACCATGCAATGGCGGTGTGGAAATATATCAGGGATCATGACAAAGGCATTACGAACTTCCATTTTGAGATAGCGGCGGATCTTCTCAATAAGGAAGAGATTGCTCTGATCCGCAGTATGCGTCCGGGGCTGATACAGCTTGAGATCGGTATTCAGTCTGTGAACAGCAGGACAATATCTGAGATAAAGAGAAAGATGGATCTGGAAAAAGCGGAGCGAACAGTGTCGCAGATACGGAAGAACAGGAATGTACACCAGCATTTGGATCTGATCGCGGGGCTTCCATATGAGGACTGCGACAGCTTCGAGAAGTCCTTTGACCGCGTGTACGCGATGCGCCCGGATCAGCTCCAACTGGGGTTTTTGAAGGTCCTGAAGGGTTCTCTGATGCACGAGAATACAGAAAAATACGGGCTTATATATCAGGACCGCCCGCCTTATGAAGTCCTTTCCACGAAATGGCTGCCCTATTCCGATGTGATCCGGCTCAAGAAGATCGAAGAGATGGTAGAGGTCTATTACAACAGCGGACAGTTCGGAAATACAATGGAACACGCGGAAAAAGAATTTCCCGGCGCGTTCGCCATGTACAGTGCTCTGGCAGACTATTACGACAGAAATGCTCTTTTTAAGGTCAGTCATTCCCGCACCGCGAGATATGAAATATTGTTCCGTTTTCTGGAAGAACATATGGAACTCAGGTCAGATGCTCGGAAGTCTGCGGCCGGATCGTCTGAGAACGCGATGATCGAGTATGCGTCATGGTTGACATTGGACCTGTATCTGAGGGATAATGAGAGAAACCGCCCGTTATTTCTCCCGGAAAATAAAGTAAGCCCGGATGAGGCGGCGGCTTTCTATAAAACAGAGGAACAAGAGCGGCGGTATCTGAAAAACTACGCGGGATATGACAGGAGACAGATGCGCAGGATGACGCATCTGGAACGGATTTTCGGAAAGCTTCTCCTGTTTGACTACCGTGAGAGAGATCCGCTCAGCGGAGACGCAAAAGTGTATGAAATTAAAGAAGGGACTGTTGAAAATGGATTTTCATGATAAAAAGATCAGACGTATCGTGTCCGCGGTCATACTTGTTTTGATAGCGGCAATGGTGCTGACCATGGTGCTGCCGTATATTGTATGATAAGAAACAGGAACGCATTGAAAAAACAGGAGAATGTCAGCCAATGACCGAAAAAGATATTCTGAGACCCGGCAGATTTACGCAGACCGTATGGCAGAGATCAGTCAGAAAACAACTGCATACAGAAAAAGAAAATATGCTCTTTACGGCATCTCCGTGGGAAACGTGTTCCGGCTTTAAACCGGAGACAGGAAGCGGCTATGTGTGGGCGGACGCCCACGCCGCGGGAGACGGTGACAGGACGGGCTATTATGCCGTATATCACGCGGCGGGTGATCTCGCCGCCCGCAATGTACACGCAAGAGGAGCGTCTGTTCGGGTATTGCTTCCACAGGGAAGCCGTGAAGAGCGGCTCGCGGGGATCGCGGCCGGTGCGGACGGCGCGTGCAGGGAACTGGGAATCCGGGTGACAAGTTTTCAGGGCGAAGTGTCGGCCGCTGTCTCCCATACAGTTGTATTTGTAAGCGCTGCGGGAGTCCGGCAGGAGCAGAAGATTACACGGAATAAGAGCCGGGAAGAACAACGGGGAGAAAAAACGGCTCACAGGGAGATCATTATGTGCGGATATGCGGGGCTTGAAGGGACTCTTCGTATCCTTGACGAAGCACAGGCGGAACTGGAGACGAGATTTGTATCCGCTTTCCTTGAACAGATGAAAGAGCTGACAGGCGAACTGGTAAGACCGGACCAGATCATGAATGTATATGAATGTGACCGGAAAGCCGTGGTGCGCCAGATCGGAAGCGGCGGGATCATGGCGGCTTTGTGGGAACTCGCGGAGACGGCTCATATCGGTTTTGAGATTGACATGCCGCAGATCGCGCTGAAGCAGGAGACAGTGGAGATCTGTGAATATTACCGCCTGAATCCGTATCTGATGACGTCGGCCGGCAGTTATCTTATTCTGACTGATGAGGGCGAAGATGTGCTCCGTGCGCTTGAAAAAGCGGGCGCGCAGGCAGTCGGGCTGGGCGCGGCGAGTGACCGGACCGCGCGGGTGATACGGAACGGCGAAGAGATCAGGTATCTGGACAGACCGGCGCCGGATGAGCTGGAAATATGGAGGAG
>CAZJRY010000096.1:6299-9421 GCA_964548625.1 uncultured Mediterraneibacter sp. | reverse complement strand
CAACACAGAACTTTCACACAACGTTGCTACCCTTTTAGACGTGTTTAAATATATATTCAGGAGGGTAAAGTTTTGATTGAAGTGAGGAATCTGGTAAAAAAATACGGGAATCATTTAGCCGTAGACCATCTGGATTTTAAGATCGAATCCGGGCGGATCTATGGCTTTTTAGGTCCTAACGGCGCAGGTAAATCGACGACCATGAACATTATGACGGGGTATCTGGGCGCGACAGAGGGAGAGGTGTTCATTAACGGACATGATATTCTGAAAGAACCCGAAGAGGCAAAGAAGCATATCGGCTACCTGCCGGAACAGCCGCCTCTGTATATTGATATGACTGTCAGGGAATATCTGGAATTTGTCGCGGAATTAAAGGGTATTTCAAAAACGAAAAGAGAAGAAGAGATCGCGGAGATCGAAAAAATGGTCCGCATCAAAGATGTGGAGCGCAGACTGATCAAAAATCTGTCCAAGGGATACCGGCAGAGAGTGGGGCTCGCGCAGGCTGTCCTCGGGTTTCCGGAGATCATTATTCTGGATGAACCAAGCGTGGGACTGGATCCCAAGCAGATCATCGAGATCCGCGAACTGATCCGGAAGCTGGCGAAGAAACATACAGTTATTTTAAGCTCTCATATCCTTGCGGAAGTCAGGGAAGTCTGTGATTATATATTGATCATATCCAAAGGAAAACTTGTGGCAAGCGATACGCCGGAAAACCTTGAAAAGATGTTTGGCGAGCATAACTCTGTGGAAATCGAAACAGGCGCGTCTCCGTCCGAAATAAGGCTGATCCTGAAAAATGTGCCGGGGATCGAAAGGATCGAGACATATGACGGGGGAGACGGAGTGATACGGGCAAAGATCACGGAGAAAAAAGGGGAGGATATAAGAGAGCGGATATTTATGGCGTTTTCTTACGCGAAGACTCCGCTGCTTACTTTGAAAGCATCGGGAATGACGCTGGAAGACGTCTTTATGGAACTGACTCAGAGTGATACTGTTCGAAATGTATTTTCTTCGAAGACGAAAAGAGAGGGGGGCAGAACAGATGCCGGCAATTTATAAAAGAGAATTGAGATCCTATTTTCAGTCCATGGCAGGATGCGTGTTTGTAGCGTTTCTTATCGCGTTTACGGGAATCTACTTTATGGCTTATAACCTGATGGCGGGATATCCGTATTTTTCATATACTCTGTCAGGTTCGCTGATCGTATTTATTGTCGGGATACCGCTTATCACGATGCGGAGTTTTTCGGAGGAACGGCGAAATAAGACGGACCAGCTTCTGCTAACAGCCCCGGTCAGTCTGGGGAAAGTCGTCATGGGGAAATATCTCGCCATGGCAACTGTGATCGCTGTTCCGAATGTAATCTTCTGTATTTTTCCGCTGATCATAAAATCTCAGGGAACCGCGTACCTTACAGTGGACTACATTTCAATCGGCGTATTTTTCCTGCTGGGATGCGTCTATGCGTCCATCGGCATGTTCCTGTCTTCTCTCACGGAAAGCCAGATCATTGCGTTCATCAGTTCTTTCGGGATCCTGTTGGTACTCTATATGTGGAACGGCATCCTGTCCATGCTGCCCGGTTCTGCTGTCAGCGGTCTTGCGGGTATCCTGATCCTTTTGACGATCGTGGCGTTCTATATCTGGCATATGACGGGAAATGTCTTACTATCCGGCGCGATCGAAGCGGCAGGCGCGGCCGCGGCGGTCGTCATATATGCGGTAAAACAGGAACTCTACGAGAATCTGCTTACGAATCTGCTGGGAAGACTGGCTCTTGCAGACGTATTCACGGATATCACGGCAAACAGCATTGTGGACGTGACGGGGATCGCGCTGTATCTGTCGATCATAGCGGTATTTGTATTTCTGACAATACAGTCGATCCAGAAAAGACGCTGGAGTTAGGAGGGGCGGATCATGAATAAGATAAAATCGTTGAAAAATATATTCCGTACGTCGGGCACGAAACACGGAGCGTACAGCGTCGGCCTGACCATACTGGTGATCGCCGTGGTGATCGTGTTTAACCTGATCGTGGGACAGATCCCGGAAGCCTTCCGTAATCTGGATGTGAGCAGCACAAAGATTTATGACATTTCGGATACGACAACAGAGCTTCTGGACAGCCTGGACAGTGAAGTGGACATGACAGTGCTGGCGGTAAAAGATGAAACGGACGAGATGATCACTACATTCCTCAGCCGGTATGAGGCGCTGTCAGACAACGTCAATGTGGAATGGATCGACCCGGTACTCCACCCGTCCGCGCTGACAGAGTATGACACAACGGAGGATACGATTATTGTATCCTGTGAAGATACCGGAAAGACGACAACCGTCTCTTTTGATGATATCCTTGTGCTGGATGAGTACACATATTATTATTACGGAACCGAGTCCTATACGGAATTTGACGGTGAAGGACAGCTTACAAGCGCGGTGAACTATGTTACAAATGATGCGGATTATGTGATTTATCAGACAACCGGGCATGGGGAGAGTTCCCTCTCCGCAACGATCACAGATCTGATGGAAAAGAACAGCTATACGCTCTCTGAAGTAAACCTTCTGATGTCGACTTCCGTTCCGGATGACTGCGATCTGCTCCTGATGGATGCCCCGACGACAGATCTCTCGGAGGATGAGGCTGAGATGCTGGGCAGTTATCTGACGGATGGAGGAAAGGTTATCATTCTGTTCGGAGACACCGGACTTTCCGAACTCCCGAATCTTGCCGGGATACTGAGCGAGTATGGCATAGAGGCGGCAGACGGATATATTGCGGATCCGACAAGATGTTATCAGGGGAATTATTACTATATCTTCCCGGAACTCTCGGTATCCGGTGATATGGCAGACGGCATTTCCTCGGAAATGGTACTGCTTACCAATGCATACGGCATGAACCTTGCCGATCCGGAACGGGATACGATCTCCACGACCGCGTTTATGTATTCATCCGACCAGTCCTATGCGATAACAGAAGAAACGCAGGAACAGGGGAGCTATGCACTTGGCGTAGTCGCGACCGAGACGATCGGGAGTACGGATGAAGAGGATGAAAGCAGTGATGAAGAGACTGACAGCAGCGATGATGAGTCGGCAG
>CAZJRY010000096.1:0-6199 GCA_964548625.1 uncultured Mediterraneibacter sp. | reverse complement strand
GAAGAGGATGAAAGCAGTGATGAAGAGACTGACAGCAGCGATGATGAGTCGGCAGACGATGATACGACGGAGAGCAGACTTACTGTGATCTCAGCGGGCAGTCTGATCGACGAATCGATCACAGATACATTCTCTCAGCTTGAGAATGCACAGATATTCATGAATGCCGTAACCGCTAATTTCGATGGAGTACAGAACCTTTCCATTGAAGCGAAAAGCCTTGACATAGAATACAATACAATGCAGCATGTCGGTCTGCTCAGTTTTCTTGTGATATTCGGCATTCCGGCAGTGATCCTGATCGGAGGATTCGTTGTATGGTTCAGGAGGAGAAGAGCATGAGAAAGAAGAACAAAGGAGTGTCGATCCTGCTGATCCTGCTGGCCCTGCTGATCGCAGTGTATTTCGGTCTGAGGACATGGAGTACAAGACAGGAAGAAAAAGAAGAAAAGGAACAGGAGGCGGCAACAGTCTATGTGACAGATACTTCTGCCGATGATATCGTGTCGCTGAAGTTTAATGTAGGCAACGGTGAGCTTGAGTTCGGCAAAGAAGATGATCAGTGGTACTACACCTCCGATACAGACTTCCCGCTGCAGCAGAGCTATCCGGAGGATATAGCCGAGACGGTAGGCTGCATTACCGCAGACAGGGAACTTACGGATGGCGATTCCATTGACGCCTACGGACTGGATGATCCGACATATACGATAGAATATACAGATGCAGACGGTAATGTGACAGAGCTCCTGTTTGGAAATACGACAGGGGATGACTATTATGTGATGAAAAGCGGAAGCGATACCGTATATACTGTGAACAGCAGTGTGATCGATCCGCTGGATTACACTCTGGACGATATGGCCCGGCTTGATGATTATCCGAGTATCGGCAGCGGTAATCTTGTAAAAGAAGTCATTACTCAGGACGGCGAGACAACGACCTATGACAGTGAAGACGACGATCAGGCGGAAGATATTGCGGCAGTTGCTGGAGGTTTAGGCGCAGTGACGCTTTCCGAGGCAGCGGATTATTCCGTGGAGGATGAAGATCTGGATATGTACGGGCTGGATGAGGATTCGCGGATCACCGTCGAAGCCACGTATACGCAGGATGACGAAGAACAGGTGCTTACTCTGTATATCGGAGATGAAGACGGGGACGGAAACAGGTATGTGATGATGAATGACTCGCGGATCGTGTATCTGATCTCAGACGAGATATGCGATAACATCCTGAATGTCTGAAAGTTCATCTGCTTATCAGCAGCCGGATTCTTATGCAAGCATAAATCCGTCTCCTGATAACAGATGGCTGGACTGTTGTATAAATTTTATAGGATTTTAATTGACTTTGACGCATAAACGATGGAAAATATATTTTGTACCGTATTTAGGGCAGGATGACACAAGAACCGTCCCCGCTGAAACGAGGCGGGGGCTCAGATCTATTATTGTAAAAAGGACAGATGGAAATGAAAGAAAAATTTATACGTTTTATGCAGGGAAGGTACGGAGTTGACCAGTTGTCGAAATTTCTTCTTGCAGTGGGTCTGATCATTGTACTGGTATCCGCTTTTCTTGGGAGCAGCCCGATAGCGCTGATACTCTATCTGATCGGCTGGGTTTGCGTGATCTACTGCTATTTCCGGGTGTTTTCGAGAAATGTGAGTAAGCGCTATGCGGAGAATCAGTCTTTTCTGGCAAAGACATACGGAATCAGGAACTTTTTCCGGAAACAGAAAAATATATGGAAACAGAGAAAAGTTTATCATATCTATAAATGTCCGTCATGCAGACAGAAGATCCGTATACCGAAAGGAAAGGGCAGGATTGAAGTGAGATGCCCGAAGTGCGGAACTACGTTTATTAAAAAGAGCTGACCGGAAAAACCGGAAGACCACATGTTGAAGGGAGAAAAGAAATGTCAGATCCATACAGCATACTGGGTGTGGACAGAAATGCGTCGGATGAGGAGATAAAAAAAGCATATCGTAAACTGAGCCGGAAGTATCATCCGGACGCGAATATCAACAATCCGCATAAAGATGAGGCAGAGGCGAAGTTCAAGGAAGTCCAGCAGGCATATCAGCAGATCATGGATGAGCGCGAGCGCGGATATACCTCGGACGGATATGGACAGAGCAGTTCCGCAGGCGGGCGCAACGGCAATTCCTACGGCGGAGGTTCGTATGATGATTACGGCCCCTTTGGAGGTTTTGGGAATTTTGGCGGGTATGGCCCGTTCGGCGGGTTCGGTGATGGAGATCCGTTCGGAAACTCCGGGTCATACGGACAGGGAAGACAGCAGAGCAGCAGTCAGTCGGAAGAAGATATCCACCTGCGCGCCGCCGCAAATTATATACGCAGCGGGCACTACAGAGAGGCGCTCAACGTGCTTGACGGAATAAAGGACAGGAGCGCGCTCTGGTATTTCTACAGCGCGTCTGCCAATTCCGGACTGGGGAATAATGTGACAGCTCTGGAACAGGCGAAAGAAGCCGTAAGGCTCGAACCGGATAACACGCAGTATCAGATGCTGCTCCGGCGGCTGCAGAACGGCGAATCGTGGTATGAACAGCGCCAGAGTACATATGGCTATCCGGGTTCATTTGATACGAGCTGCTGCGCGAAGCTCTGTATCGCCAATCTGCTGTGCAATCTCTGCTGCGGAGGCGGCGGTCTGTGCTGCGGCGGATATGGCGGCGGGTACCGGATGTAAGAATAAGATCCGTATTCTCCGTACCGGCTGATATTACGGACAATTTCTGAAATACAGCCGGGTACGGCATAGCGGATCTGTCTTATCTGTTCCGGATCGCTCCGATCCCGAGACCGCCCGGTCCTACGTGTGTCCCGATGCTCATCGTGAGCGGGAAGTATACAAGTTCCATATCCGGAAAGTTCTTTCTCATTTCATCTTTAAATTCTTCCAGTTTATCAGGCTTCATCATTGTATTGGCGATACCGACTTTTAAAAGACCTCTTTCCCGAAGGTGAGAGAATCTGGAAGAGATGTCCGATTGTAAAGCTTCCAGCATGACGCGGAACGCGGAGTTCATTCCGCGGGCCCTGGCGTAAGAATCCAGTTTGCCGCCCTGTATCGTGAGAATGGGTTTCAGTTTAAGGACCGTTCCGAGAGCTGCGGCCGCAGCTGTGATGCGCCCGCCCTTTTTCAGATATTCCAGTGTGTCTACCGCAATATAGATCGTTGCGTCCATTGCTTCTTTTTCGAGAATGTCTTTGATCTCACAGGCGGTCTTTCCCCCGTCAGCCAATGTCTTTGCATCCAGTACAGCCAGTGCCTGTGTAACAGAGATACGGTGGTTATCGACCACGAATACCCGATCTTTATAAAGTTTGTCATCAGCGAGCAGAAGCGCGGTCTGACACGTGTTGCTCAATCCGGAGGACATGGGTATAAATACGATCTCATCATACTCTTTGAGAAGGCGGTCCCACATATCAGTCACATCTCCCGGAGACGGCTGGGATGTCGTAATGACAGAACCGGAAGTCTGTTTCCGATAGAATTCTTCCATGGTGATATCAATTCCTTCAAAATGTGTTCTTCCATCGATTATTACGGGCATGGGAAGAATATAGATTCCATAATCTGATTCTTCTGCAGGCATGATTCCACAGTTGCTGTCTGTCATGATCGCGGTTCGCGGCATATTGTTATCCCCTCCTGAAACCTCATTTTAATATTTGACCGTTATTATAACAGGTGTTAAAATTATAGCAAAACACATACACAATAACAATGAACAATAATCGGAAAATGTCAGGTAATTATACAGAAAAAGGAAAATGATAAGAAATGGAAGACAGACGAATCATAAAAACAAAAAGAAGTCTGAAGGCAGCGTTGATCGATATGCTTGCAAGGGAAGATTTTGAGCATATTTCCATTACAGAGCTGTGCCGCAGGGCGGAAGTCAGCAGGATCACATTTTATTCCCACTATAATGATAAATACGCTTTGCTTGACGATATATTTGAAGATATGCTGCAGATCGGGGCGGAGGACTATTACCGGCGGCAGAGAGAGAATAATCCGACGGGAAAGCCGGCGGCGGGATATGTAAATATGCTGGATGCGACCCTGAAAATTTATTATGACAGATACGATTTCTTTCAGTATACGAATCCGGAGAAGAATCCTTATCTGGCATCCAGACTTTACAGCATTATCCTGGAGACGGTGGAGATGCATACAATGCATGTAAAGGAACGTCTGCCGCTTAAGTATTCGCCGAAGAAGATTGCGGGGTTTGTGTGTTTCGGCATGCTGGGGTTTGTCAATGAATCCCATGAAGAGAATACGCCGCTGGAAGAGATCCGGCGTGAGGCGAGAGTGCTGCTGAAAGATCTGATCAAGTCCGGAATACTGACCGAGCATGAATGATGGAGAAAGATGAAAAAAAGCATGAAAAAATGGAAGCAACGGGGCTCGAACCCGTGACCTCTCGCGTGTGAGGCGAACGCTCATCCCAGCTGAGCTATGCTTCCATGGTGATTATTATAGCACGTTGGCAGAAAAATGCAAATAGTAACATACAACTAAACAAAAAAGAACACCTGCCGAAAGGTGTTCTTTTTTGATGCGGAAGAAGAGACTTGAACTCTCACAGGATTAACTCCCACTAGAACCTGAATCTAGCGCGTCTGCCATTCCGCCACTTCCGCCCGACAAATGATATTCTATCATAACAGTTTGAATTTGTAAATCCCTAAATTTAATTTTTTTTGTTGCGTTACAGTTGACATATATCGGAAATCTATATATAATGTCAGGGTAGATATATAGATTACCGATATAAGGAGGATGTTCGATGAAGATTGATAAGAGTTTGATTTCGGGAAGCACTGCGATGCTTTTGCTGAAATTGCTTGAAGAAAAGGATATGTATGGTTATGAGATGATCGAAGCTCTGCGGGAGCGCTCCCAGAATGTATTTGAGCTCAAGGCGGGAACCCTGTATCCCCTGCTGCACAATCTGGAAGAGAAAGGGCTGCTGACTGTATATGAGAAAGAAGCGGGAAATAAAGTGCGCAAATATTACAGCATAACAAAGCAGGGAAAAAAGATACTGGATGAAAAGAAAGATGAGTGGGAGCTTTATTCCAGAGCTGTTGCCAGCGTGCTCGGAATCGTTCCGGTTTAAGAGAGGAGGGGTAGTATGAATAAGGAAGAATATATAAAGACCCTGACGGATCAGATCAGGTGTAAGATGGTGCGCCCTAAGGTTGCGCGGGAGCTGGGAGATCATATCGAAGATCAGACAAGAGCATTTATGAGCGAGGGGATGAGCAGGCAGGAAGCCGAAAACGCTGCGGTAAAAGATATGGGAAATCCTGTCGATGCGGGAGTGGAACTGGACAAAGTGCATCGGCCGACAATGCCATGGGGAATGATCATGCTGATCATCCTTTTAAGTGTTGCAGGATATGTGCTTCAGTACATTCTGAATAATAGGAACATAGAAGCGGGCGGAGACGGATTTTTTGCGACACACAGACAGATCTGGTTTGCGGTGCTTGGAATTCCGGTGATGATTGCCGTGTGTTTTGCGGATTATACAAGAATTGCGGCACGAGCAAGAGAACTCATGATCGGACTTACTGTGTTAATTATAGTGGGTGAACAGTTCTTTGGTCTTTCTCTTAACGGAAGCAGGCAGTGGATCGGTATCCCGGGAGGCTGGTCTGTAAATGTACCGCTTATACTGATGCTGACTGTTCCGCTTTATGCGGCGATCCTGTACGGATACAGAGGGAAAGGCCCGGCGGTTGCAGTGAAAAGTGTGTTGTGGATAATCCCGGGGTGCTTTCCGGCATGGCAGAGCAACAGCCTGTGGATGGTCTGTACTCTCTTTCTTACTTATTTGGTCGTACTGGCTTTGGCGGTTTACCGCGGATGGTATCGGTTGAAAAGAAAGGCGGTGCTCGTGGGAATAGGTGCTTTTGTCGTGGTGCTGCCATTAGTGACGGCGTGCTATTACTGGTTTTTCGGTGCGGATTATCAGAGGGAGCGGCTTCTTTTTTATCTCTCTCCGGCTTTGGGATGGGATAAACAGCCGCAGGAAATGGTATCTAACGGGATCATGTATGTAAGGGCAATCCTCGGAAACAGCAGGATGATCGGACAGGGGAACAACGTCCCGGCTATTTCGGACATGCCGGAGCTGTCCGAT